>CANJRK010000066.1 GCA_947476765.1 Actinomycetota bacterium | reverse complement strand
AATTTCTTTCCACTTTGGACACGGGATCCCAGCCGCAGAAAGCGCAGTTCGCATTTCAATCTTGTCCTGGGCATAACGTAAGGCGTGCGGTCCAGGGCGAACGGCTACCCCGAGTTTTTCCAGTTCTTCAAGAAATTCAATTGGGACGTGCTCATGATCAAAAGTAATCACTTCACATTCCAGCGCAAATGCCTTTAATGCTTCCCAGTCTTCATGAGAGCCAACTACAGTGTCAGGGATAACTTGGGTAGCGCTATCGCTTGCCGTGGCAGAAAGTACGCGCAGGTGGATACCTAGGTTGATTGCTGCCGGTTGCATCATGCGGGCAAGTTGGCCACCGCCAATTACGCCAACTCGAGGAGTGCTCACTGAACTAAGCCTAGTTGAGTTAATTACTTATTAAGTACTGTGACGAGAATTGTCAGGGCAGCAGGGGTGTTATTGACAATGTGTGCCACGATGGCTGCACTGGTGCTACCCGTTCGCCTGCGAACTTCACCAAAGATCAATCCAATGACGAACAATATTACAAACCGCTTTGGCTCAAAGTGAAACAACGCAAACACCAAGGCAGTAATTACAACCACTAAATGCTCGTTGATATGAGCTTTCGCTAATGCGCCATAAAGCATGCCTCGAAAGGCGATCTCTTCGACAATCGGTGCGCCGAAAATTGCCATCAAAACGAATAGCACTAGAACTACGCCCGTTTGATTTAAGCCAGCATCACCTGCAGTGGAACTAAGTGGGCCGGTGAATCGCATAACAACCCAAGCAACCAAGCTGGCAAGCAGCAAGGATGCGATACCCGCAACAAAACCCAGTCGTAAGTAAGTCTGTGGAGCTAGCAATCCAAAATCTAACTTGGGACCGTTACCTTTAAGTCTGGTTGCAAAAATCGGCCAGCCAGCCATCACTAACCATGGCGCGCTAAAGGCAATGATTAGTCCCCAGCCATTTTCTGGATCAATGTTTTGGGCCATCAAAGCAAAGCCAATGCCCAAGCTCAATGCACCAGCGCCTACCAAGGCAATTAATGCATCTCCCATTCCCCAGGTCGGAAACCTAAGGTGCTCCCCACGAGCCAGCGCTCGCCGAAATGCCCAAGGCGCCCCCGGAAAACCGGAAGCGCCGTCGAACATCTGGGGTGCGAAAGGATTCATCTCTAATAACGATAGTGATCTGACTTGTAAGGACCGTCGACATCCACGCCGAGATAATCCGCTTGAGTCTTAGAAAGTTCAGTTAACTTCACACCAAGGGCAGAAAGGTGCAAACGAGCTACCTTTTCATCTAGATGCTTTGGCAATACGTGGACACCTAATTCATACTGATCAATTTTGGTAAACAACTCGATCTGAGCCAGTACCTGATTAGTGAATGAGTTACTCATTACAAACGATGGATGACCTGTTGCATTACCAAGGTTAAGCAAACGACCCTCAGACAGCATGATCACGCTATGACCATCTGGAAAGATCCATTCGTCAACTTGCGGCTTGATGTTGCGGCGCTTAATTCCTGGGTACTGTTGCAAGCCAGCAATATCGATTTCATTGTCGAAGTGACCGATGTTGCCAACGATTGCTTGGTGCTTCATCTGGGACATGTGCTCAACGCTAATGACATCTTTATTACCAGTTGCGGTTATGAAGATGTCGGCTGTATCAATGACGTCTTCAATTGGGAGTACCTGGTACCCGTCCATAGCTGCTTGCAAAGCGCAGATTGGATCGATCTCAGTTACGATCACGCGAGCACCTTGGCCGCGAAGTGATTCTGCTGAACCTTTTCCGACATCGCCGTAACCACAAACCACAGCAACCTTTCCACCCATCAAGGTGTCAGTTGCACGGTTAATGCCATCAATCAGGCTGTGACGCGTGCCGTACTTGTTATCAAACTTTGACTTGGTTACCGAGTCATTGACATTGATCGCAGGAAACATCAAAGTACCTTCGCGGAACATGTCGTAAAGACGAAGTACACCAGTTGTGGTTTCTTCGGTAACGCCCATGATTTCAGAACCAACCGTGGTCCAGCGCTTTGGATCTTCGCCAAGTGAACGTTGTAGCAACGAAAGCACTACGCCGTACTCTTCGGAGTCAGCGCCAGCTGGATCTGGCACAAATCCAGCCTTTTCAAATTCAGTTCCCTTGTGAATCAACATCGTGGCATCACCGCCGTCATCAAGGATCATATTTGGACCAGATTGTCCTGGCCAACGCAGTGCTTGCTCGGTGCACCACCAGTACTCCTCGAGGGACTCGCCTTTCCAGGCATAAACCGGAACACCATTAGGTGCATCTACAGTGCCATTAGGACCAACAGCAACTGCTGCTGCTGCGTGATCCTGAGTCGAGAAAATATTGCAAGATACCCAGCGCACATCAGCGCCAAGTTCTACCAAAGTTTCAATTAGAACAGCGGTCTGGATTGTCATGTGGAGTGAACCCATGATCCGAGCGCCTTTAAGCGGCTTGGAAGCACCGAATTCAGCGCGCATCGCCATTAGGCCAGGCATTTCGTTTTCAGCTAACCGAATTTCGTTACGACCGTATTCAGCAAGCGAAAGGTCGGCAACCTTGTAGTCATTTGGGCCAAGGGCCATGGTGGTACTCCTCGTGAAAAGTGTTTTGCAGGATCTGTGACTGTGGTCCGCAACGTCACGAGGCTTCGATGGCTAGCGGTGTTCCTATTCTGTCATAACCGGGCGGCTTCGGTCACAACGGCTTAGGTGAACAGTGACCTGAGAAGAAACGGCTAACTTTTATCAAAGTCTGGTTCTAGGAACACATACTGCGCACTTGGAACTGCGATACGCAAAAGTCGCTCGGCTTCATCAATTCCGCGGGCAATATCTTGGGCGCTTTCCTGATGCCGAATAGCAATCTTGGCGCCCACCAATAATGCATCGGGTCCAACGTGCAAAGTCCGCAAGTGTATGACTCGTTCAACCAATGGCGCGGATTCAAGTGCGGCTTTAACTGCGTCATACTCCTCGGGCAGCGCACCTTCGCCAACTAGCATCCCTGACATTTCGCGCACCAAAATTAAGGCGATCACAATCAGCAATGAGCCAATTGCCATAGCGCCCATGCCATCCCATCGACCATCGCCAGTGACTACCGCAAGACTTACGCCCAATAATGCAAAGACGAGTCCGATTAATGCACCGAAGTCTTCTAGCAAAATAACGGGCAACTCAGGTTGACGCGCATCTTTGACAAACTTTGCAAACGAACGCTTACCTCGGACTTTATTGGCTTCAATAATTGCAGTTCGAAAAGAGAATGACTCCAGGATTATTGCCACCGACAAAACTGCGATTGCAATTCCAAAGTCATGAACTGGTTCCGGATGAGTCCACTTATGCCAACCTTCATAAAGTGAATAAATGCCACCGACCATAAACAGCACGATCGCAACCAGAAAGCCATACACATAGCGCACTCGCCCGTAACCAAACTGATAATGATCATCTGCTGCTCGCTGTGAGCGCTTACCACCTACAAGTAATAGGACTTGATTCAAAGAGTCAGCAACCGAGTGAATGGCTTCTGACAACATCGAAGCAGAACCAGTTATCGCAAATGCCACAAACTTACTAATTGCAATTCCAGTGTTTGCCATCAAAGCGGCAACGACGGCTTTGGTACCACCTTCGGTACTCATATTTTTTCCTTAAGGTAAGTCAATCGAGCGACTTAGTTGGCTTGTCCGGCTTTAAGTTCATTAATTGGATCAATTCTTGATGGGTCAAGGCCCAAAGCTAATCCAGCATAAACACTGGCCCAGTCAGTTGGAATGATAAGTGAGGCCAAACGACTTATTGGATGACGGCCAGTTGCTTGCAACTGTGTTACTGGCACATTCCGATCATTTGCAATTCGCGTGACGATTCCGATGCGCTTTTCCACGGCAGGATGTTCATTGCTGTCACGCAATAAGTAAAGATGAGTAGAGCGAGTGATTGCGCCTTCGTTATCTTGGAAAATATCCTTAACTGGTGCGCCACCGGCCAAGACGCCATCAAAAGCAACAATTTGATTGTGCCCAACTTCAGGCAATTCACCATGCGCAGCTGGAATTTTTGCATTTTCAGCTAGCTGTGCCATAAATCGTGCAGCGGAAGTTGCTCCGATCATTCCAGTGCCCCAAATCATTGGCAGCGACTCCGCGCACGATAGCGCTAGGCCTTTTGCATAATTTTCCAGAGTTGGTACCGAGGGTCCGTTTGCAACACTTAATTCATCCATCAGGTTCGCTGCTATTTCAAATTCTTCTTCATAAATATGGGAAATTCCAAGTGCATTAGCAATCATCAGCAATGGTGTGGCATGAGTCCAAAGTGAGGCACGAGGGCTACGGCCTTTGGCATCAATTGGGAAATGAATTGCGCCAGAAATCGAGTTCGACAATTTCTCCAAATCGCTGCCGCTAGCACCGATAGTAATTACTCTGGCGCCACGACGTCCTGCTTCGGCAGTGGTGCTCAAAGTTTCTTCGGTCATGCCTGAGCAGCTCACTCCGACCACTACATCCATCTGGCCAACCCAGCCTGGCAAATTGTGCGATTGCTCTAACACAACTGGAATCGGCGTTGAATGTCCCAAGACAGCTCGCAGAACTTGTCCGCCTATGCCAGAGCCACCTAGGCCAGCAATTACCAGATTTCTTGGCTGCTCACCTTTTGCGACAGCTGCAAGACTTTGGCGATCGATCGTTGCCACGGCTTCGCGCATTTGCGCGCCAGAACTAGCAACAGCAGCAAGCATATTGCTGGGATCTTTAGCACTCATGCCATCGATGTCGTCCAGCAACATGTCGTCGATCATGAAATACAGACTACCCGACCATCATTGACAAAACTGAGTCCCGAACAATTTCCATGTTGGCAACATCTTTTGCTTCCACATTCAAACGTAACAACGGTTCGGTGTTACTCGAGCGAACATTGAACCACCAGCCATTGCCAGAGACGGTTAGCCCATCAAGTTCATCAATTTCCGAACCTTGCTTAATTGCAATTTCTTTGATCCGAGCTATTACCGATTTGGCGTCGGAAACTTTGGTATTAATCTCCCCACTCATTACGTAACGCAGATAAGGCTTTAACAAATCGCTCAATGTGGTTGAGTCAGAAGTTTCGCCAAGGGCTGCCAAGGCGTGCATTGCTGCCAACATTCCCGAGTCGGCTTTCCAAAAATCGCGGAAATAGAAGTGTCCCGAATGTTCCCCACCAAAAATCGCTCCAGTTTCAGCCATAGTTGCTTTGATAAACGAATGTCCAACTCGCGTACGGACAGCCGTGCCACCATTTTCAATCACGATTTCTGGAACAGCGCGCGAAGTAATTAAGTTATGAATGATTGTTGATCCTGGAGCTTTGGCAAGTTCGCGTGTTGCAATT
>CANJRK010000065.1 GCA_947476765.1 Actinomycetota bacterium | reverse complement strand
TCCAGAGATGTATTCGTCAGATTCTCGAACGTCAACAACGGAAACATTCCGATAAATCGCTAATAGTTCTACAGCTGATATTTCATTCATGTGCAACCAATCTATTAAGTCTCTAGTTTATTACCCGAGTCGGATCTACTCATTCCAGCTCAAATCAGATGAGGACTAGGGTGCTAGGCATGGATTAACTTTGGCACCTGTGTTGAATGCATTAATGGCAGACATGGCCTCCGTGAGCGTCGCTATCGAAGCCACCGTTAAACCATCTGGAATGTGGCCAATAACGTCCTGACAGTTGCTCTGTGGAGCTAGGAATAATACCGCCCCAGCATTTCTGGCTCCGATTAGTTTTTGCTGTATGCCGCCGATTTCGCCCACTTTTCCATCTGGTGAAATCGTTCCGGTTCCAGCAATTACTTTGCCTTCGGTCAATGCGCCAGGAGTTAGTTTGTCAATAATGCCAATCGCAAACATCGTGCCTGCACTTGGTCCACCTACCCCAGTCACCCCAAATTCAATATCAAAATTTGCCGAGTAACTAATGTCAATCCCAATTCCAATGTAAGGAACTTTCGCTTCATCTTCAGGTGTGGCTGGATCATCATCTCGCGCGCCAGAGGTAACTTTCACATCAAGTTTGGATCCCTTGCGAATTACTTCAAAGGATAAATCTGAGCCAATGGGCTTGGACCGAACCGCCGAAACCACTTGCTC
This sequence comes from Actinomycetota bacterium, assembly GCA_947476765.1. Taxonomy (GTDB): domain Bacteria; phylum Actinomycetota; class Actinomycetes; order S36-B12; family UBA5976; genus UBA5976. The sequence goes on along the minus strand of CANJRK010000065.1, from coordinate 4,705 downwards.
AGGGGTGGTCATTTCAACACCATCAACGGAAACAACTTCATCCCCAGCGCGCAGATTATTTTGTGCAGGTGTATCCATGCCGACACTTGTAATGATAACTTTTTCAGTTACTGGCTGATCTAAATAGTCCATGGCAGCTGCGATTGCGTAGCTTTGCGAAGTGCTGAATGCTTCTGCGTTCTGTGCCGCATTTTCGGCCGCAGTTTGCCCAGCTGGATAAATCGCTTCCCGCGGCACCACGCGATTATTTGGATTTATCCAACCCCAAATCGCTTGGAACATATCAAGGCCTTGTTGCGGTCCACCAAATTCACTGATGGTTGTCATATCCAGCTGGCCTTCAGTCGGATATGTCTCGGTGCCAGAAATTGAAATTAGGTCTACTCCGCGCTCCGAACCAATTGTGTTAAACACAGGCCCTGGCGTAGTCAAGACGTAGGGAACTGGAATAAACATCGCAGCTACGAGCAGCGCCAATAGCGACCAGGTCAAAGTTGGTTTAAACCTAAATCGCATGTAATGGCCACTCTCATGATTACTGAAACTGTAAGGATTCCAGCGTACGTGAAAACAAACGAGCTTTTGTTCGCCAACAGCAGGGATAGAAATGATTAACCAAACCTTGACATGGGCATAACCTTGAAACTACGAAAGACCAGAAAAGTAGGCATTATGAGTATTCCTTTTGGCTTTGCCCCAGGCGGCGATGGCAATAACGAATTGGCGGACATGCTAGAAAACATGGGACGCATGCTTCGTAACGGGGGCGATCCCTCAGGTGGTTCAGTTAACTGGACCAGCGCCCATACGGCCTCGGACCAAGCTCTGCAAACTGCTGGTGACCCAGCAATCACACCCAGTGACCAAGAGCGATTGCGCGCTGCTGCAGACATCGCAGACCTATGGCTAAACGGTGCCACGGCGTTACCAAGTGCTGGTCACACAATTAACGCCGTCACGCGCACTGAATGGTTGGCAACCACCTTTGATTCTTGGAAGGTTGTAGTCCAGCCCGTGGCTGACGGAGTTGCTTCAGTAATGACCGGAATGCTGCCTGCTGGGAATGAAACTGGAACTATAAATATTCCTGAGGAGTTGTTATCGAGTCTTCCCGATGAAGTAGCTGCTAACTTACGCGAGACTCTAGGCTCGGCAGATTTTGCTGCGATCACCGGTCCCCTAATGGCAATGGCAAAGTCGATGGGCGCAACAATGTTTGGCACACAATTTGGTCAAGCACTTGGCCAAATGACAACTGAAGTATTAAGTAACTCTGACATTGGTATTCCGTTGAATGCCTCCGGAAAGCCTGGCCTGGTTGTTACTAACGTCGATGCATTTATCAAAGGGCTTTCCATCGACGAATCCGACGCACGGGTATACGTAACATTGCGCGAACTTGCGCATCAACGCCTATTTGCTGCCGCACCTTGGATTCAATCGCAACTGCTAGCTGCGATTTCAGACTATGCACGTGGTGTGAAAATCGACACCGCTGCAATCGAACAAGCGATGACCCAAATTGATCCAGCTAATCCCGAAAGCATTAACCAAATGATGACTTCATCATTATTTGAACCAACCCAGACTCCCGAACAAATCGCAGCCCTAACTCGCATAGAGCTGCTGTTGGCGTTAATTGAAGGGTGGGTAACTGTCGTTGTCACCGACGCAGCAGGCGCACGACTACCTTCGGCTGCGGCTTTGGAGGAAGTGTTCCGTCGTCGTCGCGCGGCCGGTGGACCAGCTGAAAAAGTATTTGGTGGACTGATTGGCTTAGAAATGCGACCACGCCGAATGCGAGAGGCCACATCGCTATGGCAGCGGATGGCCCAAACTCAAGGCATTGAAGCTCGCGACAATTTGTGGTCGCATCCAGATCTGTTGCCACGCGATTCTGACATCGATGACATCGACGCTTTCTTGGCTACGGGCAGTGAGGACTTGATGGCAGAACTCAACAAAGCAATCGAGTCCGCAACAGAAGAGTCAGAAGAGTCTTAGTTAAATTTCAAGGAGATGCAGTTCGGGCAATTTAGTCAGCAGCGAAGTGCTGTTGCGCATGCGAGTAACCATCTAAATAAGCTTTGGCAATTTCATGCTCTGGGTAACGCTGCATTAGTTCATAAAAAGCTGGGCTGTGATCGGTTACTAATAAGTGAATCAACTCGTGAAAAATCACCGAGTCAATAACAAAATTTGGCATCCGTTGCATTCGATGTGAAAGTCGAATTGCACCATCAGCTGGAGTACATGATCCCCATCTGGAATTTTGATTTGTAACCCATCGAATAGTTACTGGTACAGAATGGGTTCGAAACAAATCCTGGTCTAGATACTTCAGTGATAATTTACGCGCCCGCTGTTCCAGAAGTTTTTGCGAACTTAATCTTTCATCGCGATCATCTAGTCGGGTTACAAGTTCTTCGACATATGCATCAATGTCACGTTTAGCCATCCGAGTTGGCACCGTTACCACGGTCTTTTCGTTATCCCGATAAGCAGTTATGTTTCGTTTTGCTCGCTTACTGCGCCGAACTTCAACTTTTGCTAAGTCAGTTCGCTGATAAACGAACTCAACTGGCTCAGAATTAACTTCACTTGCAGAGTCACCATCGGGATTGTCGAATAGCGAAGGTTGATTTGATCCCGTCATGGTACTTAACGCTAGTCGAGCCTGGGCATAAAAATGATGAAGCTCTCGAGCCGCGTGCTCAACCATTCGCCTTCCCCTTGCGAACGTCGGCTCGTTATCTCGAGAGCTTCAACACGGGAAACTTACGGGCAATTGACTAGTGTGCGCAAGGTAAACCAATAAGTGATCGATTTTGCTGTGGACAACACTGGGGATTAGTTGGGGAAAGGTCCTCATTAACTGGGGATTAGCGGTGAACAAGTTGGGGAAACTTTGATTGTGAATCTGTGAAAATAGCGATTAATCAGGTAAAACTCTATCCACTAGATGTGGAAAGAAAATAGATTTATCCCCAAGTGGCATATGTCCAAAATTGCAAAATTCCGAGCTGCAGGGCAATTCAAACTAGTTGTCTAACACAGGTAATTTGTGGATGGTTTTAGTTCTACACAAGTCGAGAACTACAAAATCTTGAGATGCAAATTTCAAATCCACAACTTGCTCCTGGAGTTCACTTCTACCGCCGAAGTGATACTTGGATGCAAATTGGTATTAATCCAAATTCATCGCTGATCATTGAATCACATATTGGTATGTCACTCTCGAAGTTACTAAATGGCGATAGCTCACTTACCAAAATCTGCGATGCACTTGCAGAATCTGGGATTGATCAGTCGTCAAGCCAAAATTTCTTAGCACAACTGACTCACCTTGGCTTATTAATTTCCGGTCCAACTTCGCAGACACATGATGACAAGAATCCAGTTAGCCCCATCCAGCTTCACAATATGTATCGCGAGACCAGCGGCGATTTGGCTGCAATAAAAAGTCGAATTGAATGTGAAATTTCGATAACAGGTGCAGGACGACTAGGAACCACGCTTTGCCTAGTACTTGCTAGCAGCGGTTTTCCAAACATCACTATTCATGATGCTGGTTTAGTTCGTGAAGGAGACATAACTCCCTGGGGAGCTAGTCGCATCGACATTGGATTGCGGCGCGATCAAATAGCTCGACAATTGATTGAGCGGTTTACCCGTGGCGCTTCGGCACATCAAAATCATTTTAGATATAGGTCAAAAAGAAAGTTAGAAATCCTGCTCCCAGATCAACGGGCCGATTTCCCGTGGCTGGATGCAACCAGCGCAGATCATTTGGCAGCCAACGATGTGCCCTACTTGTTTGCAGCTACTAGTGCTAATTCGAGTTTGATCAGTTCAGTTATCTCACCTGGCAAAGATCCATGCTTACGTTGCCAGCACCTGCACCGGTGTGACCAAGATCCAGACTGGCCATTAATTGATCTGCAAGTAGCTCACCAAGCCCCATTAGATACAGCTCCGATTTCTTTGATTATGCGAACTGCTCTGGAAATTCAGCACAAAATCCAGCGGTGGATTGACCTACCTGAAATAGCCTCACCAAGCATTAGGCACCTATCTGAAATTGGTCCAGATGAGACCTATCCCACGCACTTTCACCCCTCCTGCGGATGCCGATGGGACTTAACTGACTGACAATTAGGGGTGACTGATTTATCCCAAAATGGACTGGGCCGAAGTGCGCGCATGGCTGCTTTACCAATCCGCCATGCCGGTCGCCGCGCGATTGGGTTAGGTAAACGTTTGGGCGGCATGTCCGCCCACGATGCAACAGCGCAAGCCCAAGCAAAAACCGCAGAGCAGATTTTCAGCGTGCTAGGTGAGCTCAAAGGCGGAGCTATGAAGTTGGGCCAAGCGCTGAGTGTTTTCGAATCAGTCCTACCTGACGATGTTGCCGGTCCATATCGTGAATCCCTTACAAAGCTGCAAGACTCTGCCCCGCCGATGGCCATTGAGTCAGTGCACAAAGTACTTCATGACTCATTGGGAGAAAATTGGCGCGAACGCTTCACATCTTTTGATGATGAACCTGCTGCTGCTGCCTCTATCGGCCAGGTGCATCGTGCAGTTTGGCATGATGGCCGCGATGTGGCGGTAAAAGTGCAATATCCAGGTGCTGCTGGTGCCTTGTTAGCAGACCTGCAACAGCTTTCCCGGTTCGGACGACTCTTTGCCGGATTCTTCCCCG
>CANJRK010000064.1 GCA_947476765.1 Actinomycetota bacterium | reverse complement strand
CTGCAAGCACTTGTATAGTCTCTCGTATAGGCAACCGCTAAATCTGGTGACGATCCACTAAATTCTAGGGCATTTTCTTGTAGGTAACCTACAAATCAGTGCTATTTCGTTCCATCATTAGGGCAATCCGCAGTGTCAAGGCATCTGTGGGATCAAAGGGATCTAACCCGGTCACCTCAAGGACTCGGCGCAGGCGGTACCTAACGGTATTTACGTGGACAAACAGAACCCTGGCACACCCTTCAATAGTGGGAGCCGTTTCAAGGTAACAAGCCAGCGTATGACGTGTATCGCCGCGCAGCTCATTTCGAATCTTTGTAACAACTGGATCGATCGCAGCTGTATCACCTGCGATCACGCGCGCGGAAATCAAATCCTGCGAGTCAACTAGCCGAGGACTCGTTTCCAGGAAACTAAGCGCTCGATATCCAGATAGCGCAGCAAGTGCAGAGTGATGCGCATCTTGCAATGTTGAAACTATCGGACCAGTTACCACCGTGCCAGTTCCAAAATGTCCAACAAATGGTTTTGCGATGATTTCAGGATTATCCGATTCGGCTACGCCACCAATGATCGTAATCATGCGATCGTTATGTACACCGACCATCACATCTAGCTTTGCCGCTTTAGCAGTTCGCCGGATTTGTTCCATGTGCACTTCAATTGCTACTTGCGTGGTGGGCACCGGGCCAACCAATGCAAGCACATGTTTATTGACATCCCACCCAGCTGCTGCGGCGCGCGCTAGTAGCGCGTCATCAGAACTGCCGGCCAAAATCGCATCTAGTACCAAATCTTGCAGACGCGCATCCCACGCACCACGAGTTTCTGCAGCTCGGGCATAAAACTCAGCTGCGGCAAAAGCAATCTCGCTGGAGTAGCGAAGAAGTGATTCGCGTAAGTAGGACTGACGATATTCGTTGGTTCCAGCAATCTGTTCCACCATCTCTTCGACTACTGCCATAGATGTACGGACCAGTTCAACGGTTTGCTGCAAAGTTAAGGCGCGCGCTAATTCGCGGGGAGCGCTAGAGAAGATATCTCCAACATGATCCTTCGTTTCCAATCCTGCAGAAAACCATTCCACGAAATTAGTGATACCGCTTTGCGCCACCAGACTTACCGATGCTCGTTCATTAGCCGGCAATGCGGTAAACCACGGCAACGTATCTTCCATTCGAGAAGTTGCGGCAGTAGTTAATTCGCCAGTCATGCGCTGCACCCGGCGCGCTAATACTGCGTGCTCAGCAGCAATACGTTCAGGTGTGGATTCGGTGGACCGAATAGAGCGTGGCATGTAACTAAGTGTGCCAGTAGGGCCAGATCGCTAGCTAGAGCGCGTTAACTTGCGCTACTTGTTCGGCAGTTAACTCGATAACCGGCAGGATTTGGGCAAGTTGTTCAGGAGTACGAGCGCTAGCTATTGGGGCGGCAATCCCAGGTTGGGCTCGCAACCAAGCCAGTGCAATTGCGGGAATTGGCGCATTGTGTTGGCCTGCGATTTCAGTTAAGGCATTCAAAACTGCCCAGCTCTGATCATTTAAGCGCTCTGGCATATCTTCAGCGCGCACACTTTGGACTTCAATCCCTGGTTGATATTTACCCGTTAAGAATCCAGCAGCCAAAGCAAAATAGGGAAGTACTGCGATATCTTCTTTGACAGCTAATGCCATCAGATCGCCTTCGTATTCGCTGCGGAATATTGCGTTGTAGTGCGGTTGCAGCAGTAGGTATTCGCTCATGCCTAGTTTGCGAGATATTTCTAATGCCTGGGAAAGTCGATCTGCCGAATAATTCGAAGCAGCCAGATACCGAACTTTGCCTTGAGTAACTAGTTGATTAAATGCTGTCAAGGTTTCTTCAAGCGGGATGGATTCATCATCATGATGTGCATAATAAATATCGATGTAATCAGTACCTAATCGACGCAAGGAATCCTCAGCCGCCGATGCAATGTTTGCAGCACTTAACCCAGGTCGAGTAGAAAGTTTTGCAACTTTGGTTGCAATTACCATTTCGCTACGGTTGCCGCGGATTCGCATCCAGTCACCGATGATCGTTTCGCTTTCGCCACCGATGTTGCCTTTGTGCCACTCGGAGTACATGTCTGCGGTGTCAATGAAGTTTCCACCATCAGCTTCATAGGCACTCAGCACCTCTTGGGATTGCTGAGAGTCGGCACTCCATCCGAAAACGTTGCCGCCAAGGCACAGTGGATGAACTTGTAGGTCAGTTTTACCAAGCGCGACCCGCATCAGCCGCCGCCTTCAGTATTTCCAGCAGAAGCGGCCTTTGGATCGTTTAGTTGGTAGCGGTCAATAGCTTGCTGAACCTGCTCAGCTGGCACCTGTCCTCGCTTAGCGAGCATCGCTAAAGTTTGGACGGTAATACTTTGCGCATCAACTAAGAAGTGTCGTCGCAGTGCGCCTCGAGTATCCGACATGCCCCAACCATCGGTACCAAGTGAGACGAAATCATTTGGCACCCAGTCGCGAATTTGATCTTGGACGGCGCGCATGAAATCCGAAACTGCAATTACTGGACCTTCGGTTCCGGCTAGCTTTTCAGTAACCCAACTAGTTTTTGGTGCTTCCGAAGGGTTCAGGAAGTTATGGCGGTCCACAGCCAATCCATCACGGCGCAGTTCATTCCAAGATGTAACTGACCAAACATCGGCGCTAACACCCCAGTCTTCGCGAAGTAATCTTTGCGCTTCTAGTGCCCAAGGAACCGAGACTCCAGAGGCAAGTAGTTGAGCGCGCGGACCCTTCGCAGCTGAATCCGGCGCCAGTAAATACATGCCGCGCAAAATTCCAGCAGTATCAACTCCCACTGGCTCAACTGGCTGCACATAAGGTTCGTTGTACACCGTTAAGTAGTAGTAGATGTCTTCAGGATTTTCGCCAAACATTCGACGCAACCCATCGCGCACAATGTGTCCAATTTCAAATCCATATGCCGGATCGTAGCTAACTACGGCCGGGTTTGTTGCGGCTAGTAAATGTGAGTGACCATCTTCGTGTTGCAAGCCCTCGCCGTTAAGTGTGGTGCGACCAGCTGTTGCGCCTAGAACGAAACCGCGAGCCATTTGGTCACCAGCAAGCCAAAACGAATCGCCAGTGCGCTGGAAACCAAACATGGAATAGAAAATATAAATTGGAATCATTGGTTCGTTGTGCGTTGCATACGAAGTTGCCACCGCAGTCCACGAAGCAACAGAGCCTGCTTCATTGATACCTTCATGCAGAATTTGGCCGATTTCGGATTCTTTATACGACAGCATCAACTCGCGGTCAACTGACATGTATTGCTGGCCGTGCGGTGAGTAAATTTTTAAAGTAGGGAAGAAGCTATCCATGCCGAATGTACGTGCTTCATCCGGAATGATCGGAACAATTCGATTACCAATGTTTTCATCGCGCACTAATTCGCGGAGCAATCTAACAAAAGCCATCGTGGTTGCAACAGGTTGATTTCCAGATCCAGCGCTCATGTCTTTGTAAGTTTCGATGCCAGGCAAAGTCAAGACTTTGGCCTTGGTACGACGAGATGGTACGTAACCACCGAGTGCGCGCCGGCGTTCATGTAAGTATTCGATGTGCTCGTGGTTATCACCTGGATGGTAATAAGGAGGTAGCTTGTCATCGAGTTGTTCATTAGTGAATGGGATCTGGAGCCGATCACGGAATTCCATCAAGTCTTCATGGGTAAGTTTTTTCATCTGGTGAGTGGCATTGCGACCTTCAAAGTGAGATCCAAGAGTCCAGCCCTTGATTGTCTTGGCCAGAATCACAGTTGGCTGACCAGTGTGTGCTTCAGCAGCTGCGTAGGCCGCATACATTTTTTTGTAGTCATGGCCACCGCGCTTTAGGTTCCAAACCTTTTCATCCGACCAACCTTCGACCATGGCCTTTGTGCGCGGATCGCGACCAAAGAAGTTGTCGCGAACAAATCCACCGTTTTCGGTTTTGTAAGTCTGGAAATCACCATCAGGAGTTCGGTTCATTAAGTTAACGAGTGCACCTTCGTTATCAATGTCGAGCAATTCATCCCACTCGCGGCCCCAAATAACTTTGATGACATTCCAGCCGGCGCCGCGGAAATGCGATTCAAGTTCCTGAATGATTTTTCCGTTACCGCGAACTGGACCATCTAGGCGTTGCAAGTTGCAGTTGATTACAAAAGTTAAGTTGTCTAGTTCTTCGCGAGCAGCAATACCAATTGCACCCAATGATTCCGGCTCATCCATTTCGCCATCGCCAAGGTATGCCCAAACTCGTTGCTGCGAAGTGTCTTTGATTCCACGATGATGCAGGTAGCGATTAAAGCGAGCTTGATAAATCGCATTCATCGGACCAAGTCCCATAGACACAGTCGGGAATTGCCAGAAGTCCGGCATCAAACGCGGATGCGGATAGCTTGGCAAGCCATTTGGCGCAGCCGAAAGTTCTTGGCGGAAACCATCTAGGCGATCGCTGCTTAAGCGTCCTTCTAAATATGCGCGCGCATACATGCCAGGAGATGCGTGACCTTGGAAAAATACTTGGTCACCGCCACCTTCATGTTCCGGACCGCGGAAGAAGTGATTGAAACCAACTTCATAAAGTGAAGCACTTGATGCATATGTTGAAATGTGTCCACCGACACCAATTCCTGGGCGTTGTGCGCGGTGTACCAACATCGCTGCGTTCCATCGGATGTAGGCACGGATGCGTCGTTCGATAGTTTCATCACCTGGGAAGTCAGGTTCGCGATCAGGTGAGATGGTGTTTATGTAGTCAGTGCTACGCAGACTTGGAATCCCAACATTTTTCTCCGAAGAGTGACGCAGGAGCGAAAGCATGATGTGACGTGCTCGTTGCTCTCCGTGGGTTGCGATTAACGCATCCAGGGACTCAATCCACTCCCGAGTTTCCTCAGGATTTACATCGACATACTGAGTTGGCATACCCCCGGCCAATAACGAATCCCGATCTGGGGTTGTGGTCACTGTGGGTTACCTGCCTTGGGGGTTGGTCGGGTTTTCACCTCCTATTGTGTCTGATGGTTAGGCAAAGGGGTTATCCGCATCCAGTATTTGGAAAACTTTAATCGGGCAATTTGTGGTTTGCAGTTGCCTTTTGGCCATTACTCGGGTGGACTAAGACTGTGAGTTCACACGAAGGCACCCTCGCGGGGTTGGCTGGCAAGTTTGGGTTAGGCGAAGGGCTGGTTGTCCAAGAGCTGGGCTTCGATGTTGACTGCGATGAATTAGTTTCAAATGCCATCGCATCTGTTGCCGAATTAGTTGATGAGAACTACGACGATGTCGTAGACGCCGTTCTGCTGTGGTGGCGCGAAGATGATGGTGACTTAGTTGATGCCTTAGTTGATGCTCTTGGCCCACTTACTGACAATGGCGTGATTTGGCTTATGACACCAAAGCCTGGGCGCGACGGGCACGTAGAACCTGAAGACATTGCGGATGCCTCACCAACTGCAGGCCTGCAAGCAACTAGCAATATAAATGCTGCTCCGGATTGGCAAGGCACGCGCCTAGTTGCTCCAAAATCTCGTCGATAATTTAAGTTCATTTCCAAATAATCCCGATAAGAAAAGAGAAGAAATGT
>CANJRK010000063.1 GCA_947476765.1 Actinomycetota bacterium | reverse complement strand
TCGGGATGAGCATGATCCACGTAATAGCGCGCACCATTAGGAAGTACTAGATTCGCTAATCCAAAATCATCATCGGTCAGTTGACTCGGATCAGCCTCTGCCCTCGACATATCGAATCCTCGCGCATCCCGAAGAGGTGATTCGACATCGTAATCCCAGCGCATTCTGCGGATTCGATTTGGCATAACTTCATTGCCGTAAGCATTTACCACCTGGCTCGATAGCAGCATTGGGTTTGCGGTGGAATCTTTTGGATTGGAAATTCCAAATTCGGACTCGATGCCCATGATGCGTCTAACCGACATGGTTACAACCTAAGCAAAAGGATTAGCTGAAAGTGAGGTATCGATGCTGCGTCCAGAGTCATTACCCTTTTTGTCATGGATCAAAGTACGCATAAAGACGATTCGGTCGCCCTTCTTACCTGAAATTCGAGACCAATCATCTGGATTAGTTGTGTTAGGCAGATCTTCGTTCTCATGGAATTCATCCAAGCAGGCCTGTAGCAAGTGTTCGATAGTAATGCCCTTTTGTCCAACGGTTAAGAACGACTTGATTGCAGCTTTCTTAGCTCGACTAACAATGTTCTCGATCATGGCGCCGGAACTGAAGTCCTTAAAGTAGAGAACTTCTTTGTCACCATTGGCATATGTAACTTCGAGGAATTCGTTCTCGGAAGTTGTTGCATACATTTCTTCAACTACGCGATGAATCATTGCGGTAGCGGTCTTTTGTGGATCGTTTCCATGTTCTGCTAGGTCGGCGGCAGATAGTGGCAAGTCGGTCGTCAGGTATTTCGCAAAGATGTCAATCGCAGCTTGTGCATCTGGTCGCTCGATCTTGATTTTCACGTCAAGACGTCCTGGGCGCAAAATTGCGGGATCGATCATGTCTTCGCGGTTTGAAGCACCGATGACTATTACGTTCTCTAGACTTTCAACGCCATCTATCTCACTTAACAACTGCGGCACGATGGTGTTTTCTACGTCACTAGAGATACCACTGCCGCGAGTGCGGAATAAGGAGTCCATTTCATCAAAGAAAACAATTACTGGAGTGCCTTCACTGGCTTTTTCCCGAGCCCGTTGGAAGATGATGCGAATTTGGCGTTCGGTTTCACCGACAAACTTATTTAGTAGTTCTGGACCCTTGATGTTCAGGAAGTAGCTACGTCCCTCACCAATTCCAGAAATTTCAGTTACTTTCTTGGCAAGCGAGTTGGCAACTGCTTTAGCAATAAGTGTCTTTCCACATCCTGGCGGGCCGTAAAGCAAAATACCTTTAGGTGGTTTCAGTTCATATTCGCGGAACAACTCTGGGTGCAAGAAAGGTAGTTCTACGGCGTCACGAATCATGTTGATTTGATCGCCCAGTCCACCGATGTCCTCGTAATTTATGTCTGGTACTTCTTCCAGGACCAAATCTTCAACCTCAGACTTGGCAATACGTTCGAAGGCGTATCCAGCTTTCATGTCTGCCAACAAACTGTCACCTGAGCGGAGTGCAACATCGCGTAGTGGCGCAGCCAAATGAATAACGCGCTCTTCGTCACTGCGTCCGGTCACAATCGCGCGTTGGCCGTCTTCAAGAATCTCTTGAAATATGACAATCTCGCCTTGATCTTCAAAAGTGCCTGCGACTACGACATTCATAGACTCATTAAGAATCACTTCTTGGCCAGGGCGCAGCAATTCTCTATCGACTTCAGGGGCCATCGCAACTCGCATTTTGCGCCCGTTAATAGTCACATCGACTAAGTCATCAGCTGCAGGACCTAGATAGACCGCGTAACCATTGGGCGGAGCGCTCAGTCGGTCCACCTCTTCCTTGAGGCCAATAATTTGTTCTCTTGCTTCACGCAAAGTTGCGGTGAGTTTGGCGTTTGATTCAGACAAATCATCTATTCGGGTGTTCAAGGAACGCAATTGATCGGCGCTTGCTTCAGTCATGACGTCTCCTCTCCTACCTCACCACTCGACTCTGCAACAGTATCCAATTGTCCTTTAGTTGGGCGAATTCGGCGAGTAGGCAGAACTACCCCGGGCGCCAAGCGTCTTGCGGTCACCAAAAAACCAGTATGTCCTTGCATTCGATGATTAGGTCGCACCGCCAATCCCTCTAGGTGCCAAGGGCGCTGGATAAGTTCTTGGCCTTCTGGGTTAGTCCATCGCTTATCGGTTCTGAGATCTTCTACAAATCTCGACATTTGCGTCGTGGTCGCAACATAGGCAATTACTACTCCACCCGGTCTTAAGACTGACGCAATGCTGTCGATGGTTTCCCAAGGCGCCAGCATGTCGAGGACAACGCGATCTACGCTAGCTTCGGGCAACTGAGTTACCTTTTCCTGCAGGTCGCCTAACGTAACTTGCCAGTTAGTGGGCGTATCTCCGAAAAAGTTCTTAACATTCTTTTGGGCAATTTTTGCAAAATCCTCACGGCGTTCAAAACTGTAAACATATCCATGTTCGCCTACGGCACGCAGTAATGAACAAGTTAAGGCACCTGAGCCCACCCCTGCCTCGACAACTACACAGCCTGGAAAAATATCAGCTAAACCGACAATTGCAGCGGCATCCTTTGGATACACAACTGCGGCACCTCGGGGCATACTGAGCACGAAGTCCAACAAGAGTGGCCTGAGTGCCAGGTAGACCATGTTTCCAGATGAAGTAATGGTAGATCCTTCGGATAGTCCGATGAGTTCATCATGTTTGATGCTTCCGTGATTGGTATGGAATTCCTTACCAGCCTCAAGCAAAATTGTGTGTTTACGCGACTTAGTATCAGTGAGTTGCACCCGATCCCCAGCAGCGAACTCCGCAGCCCGAGCTGTGCTTACGACTTCTACTGATTCCATGTGACTATTGTTCCAGTAATTTGGATACTTACTGACCGAGCCTTACGCAAGGGCAATAAACTAAAGCCAGGTAATCGAAATGGGGTGTACTGCTTGGAGCTCAACCAAGTATTTCCTCGCAATACCACGGTCGTCATCGCTGCATTTGGTGGCTGGAATGATGCAGCGCAATCAGCAACCGATGCACTTGAGCATTTATTGGATGTCTGGCAATCAGAAGAAGTGATTGATCTGCCTGGCGATGACTACTACGACTATCAATTTAATAGGCCTGAGGTAAGCATTGGAATTGCTGGTGACCGAGAAGTTGCCTGGCCTGGGACCACAATTTTTCGCGCTACGACAGATACCTTGCCTGACACCAAGATCTATCTAGTTCATGGTGTAGAGCCGAGCATGCGCTGGAAGCAATTCTGCGCGGACATTTTGGCGCAAATAGAAATTGGCGAATCCACAGTATTGGTTACGCTGGGTGCACTGTTGGCAGATGTTGCACACACGCGAGCTATCCCAGTAAGTGGAACGACCAGTAATACGCAATTGCAAACCGTAACAGGGTTCGAAGCATCTCATTACGAGGGTCCTACCGGAATTTTGGGAATTTTACAGTCGGAGTTTGAAGTGCAAGGAATTCCCTCGGTAGCACTCTGGGCCGCGATTCCGCACTACGTAGCTTCGCCACCATGTCCAAAAGCAACCTTGGCATTGATTCGTGGCTTGGAAGATTTATTGGATACATCGATACCCGTTACCGAATTGGTTGAAGAGGCCAGAGCCTGGCAACTTGGCGTTGAAGAATTGGCAACTGAGGACGAAGAGATTTCAGAGTACGTGCGATCACTTGAAGAATCCCAAGATACTGCCGAGTTACCGGAAGCTACTGGTGAGGCCATCGCTCGCGAGTTTGAGCGCTATCTAAGGCGTCGCGAAAACTAATCGAATTGCATTTAACACGCGGCTGAGTTCAACCTCGTACACTTAACACATGCAATCTTGGTCCCAAGTTACAGTTCCGCAACTGTCTTCGCTGGCACCAGCACCACACGTCTACGACTCAGCATCCCAAGAATTGATTGCTTTGCCAATCGATCGTCCTGGCAACATTTACGTCTGTGGCATTACGCCGTACGACGCAACGCACATGGGACATGCTGCAACTTATGTTGCTTTCGATACTCTAATTCGAATCTGGCGAGCAGCCGGAGTCACGGTTAATTTCACCCAGAACATCACAGATGTTGATGACCCCTTAATCGAGCGTGCTATTGCGACTAAGCGGGACTGGCGCGATATTGCTACCGAACAAATTGAATTGTTTCGACAAGACATGCAGGCGCTGCGCATAATTCCGCCACAGCATTACATGGGCGTTGTCGAATCAATGCCCTTGATTGAAAATGCCGTTGCAAAGCTTTTGGCACAAGGTGCGGCCTACTACGTTGAACAAGACATTTACTACGATTTAAGTGAAACAGAGCTAATCGGCAAAATCTCACACCTAACCGATGCAGAAATGTTTGAAGTCTTTGGACAGCGCGGTGGTGACCCCTTGCGTCCTGGTAAACGGCATGCGTTAGATCCAATGTTGTGGCGAGCCCGGACGGGTGTAGATCCCTACTGGCCTTCAGAACTTGGCGAAGGCAGACCAGGCTGGCACATTGAATGCTCGGCAATTGCTACCCACTATCTGTCCGAGCAGGTTGATGTGCAGGGCGGTGGTAGTGATTTGAAGTTTCCACATCATGAAATGAGCGCAGCTCACGCAGAGTCCTCAACTGGTAAATCCCCATTCGCTAAGACATATATGCATGCCGGCATGGTGTCGCTAGCCGGCGAAAAGATGAGCAAATCCCTTGGCAACTTAGTCTTTGTTTCAAAGTTGCGCTCCACTGGTACTGACCCAATGGCCATCAGGCTTGCTATCTTGGCCCACCACTATCGAAGTGATTGGGAATGGTTTGACACTGAGTTGGTCGCAGCGCACGAACGACTTGCATTATGGCGAGCCGCATGTGAGATGAACATAGGCGCAGCCAGCGTTTCAAGTGAATTAGTGACTGCCTTAGCAAACGATCTTGATACTCCGGCGGCGTTGCAAATTGTCGATCAATGGGCCACTGCGACGATTGCTGGTGCTGCTGACGAAGGTACTACTGAAATGAAGAACGCAATAGATGCCTTGCTCGGCATTATTTAGGAACTTCCTTGAGTGCAAATGAATTGCAAGTAATCGGTCAACTAGTTAACGCCTCAAACGCCACGTTGGTTGTAGAAGCGGGCGACCAACGGTACGTTTATAAGCCCATGTCAGGGGAACGGCCACTCTGGGACTTCCCTATCAACACTTTGCATCTGCGTGAACGCGCTGCCTTTGTGATGAGTGAATTGCTCCAATGGAACATAGTGCCGACAACAGTTATCGCAAGTGGTCCATATGGTGTCGGCAGTTTACAAAATTGGGTTGATGCCGAAGTGACTTCAGTAGATGTATTTACGCCAGGTGAAGTTCCTGCGGATTGGCTAACCATAATCAGTGGCATTGACGAGGACGGCGACGAAGTTACCTTGGCACACGCGAACTTACCTAGATTGCAACAGATAGCAGTTTTCGATGCGTTAATAAATAACGCAGATCGTAAAGCTGGACACATCTTGACAGCTAGTGATGGCACGATCTATGGCATAGACCATGGGGTTACATTCAATGCTGAGGATAAGTTGCGTACGGTTTTATGGGGCTGGATTGGAGCTCCAATATCCCATGAACTTTTACAAGACTTAGCGAACCTGGAAACTATCATTGCTGACAGTGAACTTACAGAATTACTTGA
>CANJRK010000062.1 GCA_947476765.1 Actinomycetota bacterium | reverse complement strand
GTTATGTGTTTCAAGTATTGCAATCAATTCGGCATGAATTGCTGGAGTGGTGACAACAATCATGTCTTCACCAATTTGATTACCAAATAGCCCGCTGGAAACCGCGCCAGCTTCGCGCGCTATCAAGTCACCGGCTGCGTGATCCCAGGCATTTACGCCTCGTTCGTAATAGCCATCAAGGACACCTTCTGCGACCAAACACAGATCTACTGCGCAGGATCCAAGTCGGCGAATATCGGCAACCATTGGCAAGACTTGCTGTAAAACTCGAGCCTGGCTGGCACGGCGAGTGCTGGCATATCCAAATCCAGTACCCATAAGTGCCTGGCTAAGTTCACTACATTCTGAAACTTGCAGCTTTCGAGATCCTGAAGGCTCAATCACCCAGGCTCCTAAACCTCGACTTGAGATATACATTTGGTCCAAAACCGGCACATAAACCACACCGACTAGCGCTTGCCCAGAATTTTCATCCTTAAGACCAATGGATACACACCAGTGCGGAACTTTGTGTAGGTAGTTGACCGTGCCATCTATTGGGTCTATCACCCACTGCATTCCCGAGGAGCCCTGTTTATTGGCACCTTCCTCACCCAAAATCGCATCATTAGGGCGATGTTTACTAAGTTCCCCGACAATGAATGCTTCGGCGCGCTGATCCATCAAGGTCACAACATCAGTTGCACTTGACTTCGTTTGAATTCCTAGATCGCTAGGTCGGTCTAGAAGTAGTTCGCCAGTGCTTTTGGCAATTGACATAGCCAACGCCAGATTTGGATCGCTGGTTAGGTCGGAAAGGCTCATCTGGCTATTGTCCCTGTTGCCTTGTTTGATGTGCGACACACCCCACTAATACCCCTAATTTATTGGTTTTTCCGCGACACTAGAGGGTAATAGCAACAGAAAAGGTGCGCCATGAAAGAGCTGATATTTGTCGGGCGGTCGCAAGACAATTTAGAGCTAATTTTCATGGACGAAGACGGTGGCGAATTTGCCGTGGCCGTTGATGATCACATCAAGCGCAGCATTAACACCAATGACACTGCAAGTGTTACCACCACAGATTCCAGCGCCGGAATTTCACCACGCGACATACAAACTCGAATCCGCCGTGGCGAGACTGCTGCGGCCATCGCAGATGAAGCCGGCGTGGATGCCGCTCGAATTGAGCGATACGCCGGTCCTGTCCTTGCTGAACGTTCTTACATGGCAAAGCGAGCTTCCGAAACTTTAGTTCGCCGCCCACATGGCGAAGTTTTACTTGGTGAATTAGCAACTGGTCAACTCGCAAACCGCGGTGTGGACACCTTGACTTTGGTTTGGGATTCGTACCGTCGTGATGATGCCCGTTGGACCGTAACCGTTTCTTGGGCCAGTGGAAGTGGTGGCGGAATCGCAAGTTGGATTTTTGATCCCCTAGCTCACAGCGTTGTCGCTCTTGATGATGAAGCTCGTTGGTTATTTGATGAAGCTGCCGGCGCATCAAAAGAGGCGAAAGTAACCGAGGAACCAAAGCCGCGGTTAGTCGGATTGCCAACTGTGTCCGAGCCAGACGAAGAGTTGGAACCACCAGCTTGGGCAGGTCCAGGGCATCCAACAATGCCAGTACCTATGCCAGTTGCAACTCCAGCACCTGCCGCCGCCGCAGATGACTCCCCATCATGGGATGACATTTTGTTCGGCCATCGTCCGAATGACCAATAGTTACCGAAACTTAATTAGCAAGGATCTACTTTAATCATGGCAAAAACAACACCGCCGAAACCTGCGCACAATGCTGGTCGCATAGTTGACATCGATGTTGCAAACGAAATGCAAGATTCGTTTTTGGAGTATGCCTACTCCGTTATTTATTCCCGCGCGCTGCCGGACGCTCGCGATGGCTTAAAACCAGTACAGCGACGCATTCTGCACACTATGGCGTCCATGGGACTGCGTTCTGACAAAGGTCATGTGAAAAGCGCTCGCGTGGTTGGCGAAGTCATGGGTAAATTGCACCCCCACGGCGACAGTGCGATTTATGATGCCTTAGTCCGCATGGCGCAATCCTGGTCATTGCGCTTGCCTTTTGTTGATGGCCATGGAAACTTTGGATCACTTGACGAAGGTCCGGCGGCCTATCGCTATACCGAAGCTCGACTTGCAACACCTGCCAGCGCCATGGTGGATTCACTTGATGAAGACACTGTTGATTTTGCGCCAAACTACGATGGCCGCGAACTTGAACCAACTGTTTTGCCATCTGCCATTCCTAACCTGTTAGTAAATGGCGCATCAGGTATTGCTGTTGGTATGGCAACTAACATGCCACCACATAACCTTCGCGAAATTGTCGCTGCTGCTTCACACTTACTTGCTCATCCCAAGGCAACTCTGGATGAGTTAATGAGTTTTGTACCAGGTCCTGATTTACCAACTGGCGGAATCATCTACGGACTCGATGGCATTCGCGAAGCTTACGAAGGCGGCAAGGGAAGCTTTAAGGTTCGCGCGAAGGTGGACATCGAACAATTATCACCGCGCCGACAAGGAATAGTAGTTCGCGAACTCCCCTACCAAGTTGGCCCAGAGCGAGTGATTGAGCGAATCAAGGAGCTAGTAACCAGCAAAAAGCTGCAAGGTATTTCTGATGTGATTGATTTAACGGACTACGAATCTGGTCTTGAGTTAGTAATTGAGATTAAGAACGGTTTCCATCCTGAGGCCGTTCTAGATCAGCTCTACAAGCTAACGCCACTTGAAGATGCCTTCCACATTAACAATGTCGCATTAGTTAATGGCCAGCCCGTAACTTTGGGACTAAAGCCATTGCTTCAGGTGTTCATTGATCATCGTCTGGAAGTCGTTAGACGTCGAAGCGAATACCGCAGAACTCGTGCTAACGATCGCTTGCACTTAGTCGATGGCTTACTCGTAGCCATTCTTGACATTGATGAAGTGATTGCCGTTATCCGAGGCAGTGACGATACATCTGCAGCCCGCGAACGCTTAATGAGTGTTTTCGATTTAAGTGAAATTCAAGCCAACTACATTTTAGAAATGCCGCTTCGCCGACTAACGAAGTTTTCGCGCATTGAACTTGAAAAAGAGCAAGAAGAGTTGCGCTTGATAATCGCGGACTTGACGGACATCTTGGAAAATAGCAAGCGATTGCGCAAAGTAGTGGGCCACGAACTAACTGATGTTGCCAACTTGTATGGCGATGATCGCAGATCACAATTACTTTCTGATGACGGCATTATTTCGGCAGCACTTCCGATTCCGCTGGAAGTAACTGATGATCCATGTTTTGTATTGATGTCGGCAACAGGGTTACTAGCAAGAACTTCTAGTGGCGTGCCACTGGAGTTTGCCAAGAAACGGACCAGCCACGACACGATTCGCTCAATGGTCAGTACGACTGCCCGAGGTGATGTTGGAATCGTAACCAGTTTTGGGCGGGTGATTCGACAATCCGTTGTGAACTTGCCAGCGCTCTCAGAAGGCGCTGCCTTGGCAGTTGCTGGCGGCGGCGCGCTAAAAGAATTTGTAACTCTTGCTAAGGGTGAGACTGCGCTTGCCCTAATGGCGCTCGATCAGCCTGAATCTTCACTTTTCCTAACAACCGCTTTTGGCACAGTTAAGCGCGTGATAAACGATGTGCCAGGTTCTGCTAGCGACTGGAATGTGATTCGCCTTGAAGAGGGTGACTACCTAGTTGGAGCCATTCAATGTCAGGATGAAAGTGGCGAAGTTGTTTTGATCACCAGTAATGCTCAATTGCTGCATTTTGATGCATCGTTAGTGCGCGCAACCGGTCGCCCAGCTGCAGGCGTTGTTGGAATTCGACTATATGAAGGCGCTGAAGTTATTTTCGGCTCCGTTGTAGATGCCCATGATGACTGCCTGGTGGCAACAGTTGGTGGCGAGGCTGGGGCTCTTCCGGGAACTGCGGCTCACACCATGAAATTGACCCCGCTATCTGAATTCCCTGGCAAAGGCCGAGCAACTAGTGGGGTGCGTTGCCATAAATTCTTATCTGGTGAAGATGTTTTAGTTGCTGCCGTGGCTGGCGATGGTCCAATCCATGCTTGTGGCTCTACTGGAGCTGCAGTTGACGTGCCAGATAAGTACGGAAAACGAGACAGTACAGGTACCAAACTTCGCAAACCAGTGGCCGCAGTCTGCGCTAATCCTGCGTCTGCATGAGTATCACTATGAAGTTACTGAGTTTCTCTGCCCGCAGAACAAAGATAAACTTGTCGATATGAGTGATGTCCTAGTTATTGGCGCTGGTCCTGCAGGTTTATACGCGGCTTATTACGCTGGGTTCCGTGGATTTTCAGTAACCGTGTTGGATGTGCTTACCGAACCGGGTGGCCAGATCACGGCCATGTACCCGGAAAAAGAAATTTTTGATATTGCCGGCTTTCCTGCGGTCAAGGGCCGAGATCTAGTCGATGGTTTAATGACTCAAGCTGGAGCCTTTAATCCAACATTTATCCTCGGAGAGCGCGCTGAAGAACTTGAAACGAGCGAAGCTGGGCCAGTTCGAGTTGTTACCGACAAAGGCACAGTCATCGAAGCCAAGGTCGTAATTATCACCGGTGGAATTGGGTCCTTTACTCCCCGCGAATTACCAGCTGGCAACGAATACGTTGGCAAAGGCCTGGTTTACTTCGTACCAAAACTAGACGTCCATGCCGGCAAGGACGTAGTAATCATTGGAGGTGGTGATTCGGCATTTGATTGGGCTTACTCACTTGCCCCAATTGCAAAGTCGGTAACTTTAGTTCACCGTAGGGACACATTCCGGGCCCACGCAGCAACCGTTGATCAGGTTCGCGCCATGGGTGTCGAACTTGTAATTAATTCGGAAGTTGAAAGTGTTGCCGGTGATGACTGGGTTGAATCAGTAACCATTAAAAATAAAGATGGTGAGTCTCGCACTCTTCCAGCGCAAACTTTGGTAGCAGCACTTGGTTTCATAGCCAACATCGGTCCCATTGCTAACTGGGGAATCGAACTTGAAAAGCGTCGCATCGTCGTAGACACCACAATGAAAACCAACTTGCCGCGCGTTTATTCTGCAGGTGACATCACAACCTATGTTGGTAAAGTGCCACTAATTTCTGTTGGATTTGGTGAAGCTGGACTGGCTGTAAATAACTCAGTTCCGTACATTGATGAACATCAAGGCGTATTCCCTGGTCATTCAAGTGGCGGCGGTGAGTAACTAGATGCCAAATCTGCCATTTCCAAAAGCTGAGTTTTCAGACGTACTTGCGGCAAATAGTACCTATGCCGAAAACTTCACCAGTGAGCATTTAACTGGTACCGCTGCTAAGGGCTTAGCCATCATTACTTGCATGGACTCACGAATTAGTCCACTCGCAATTGTTGGCATGAAGCCTGGTGACGTCAAGATTCTTCGTAACGCGGGCGCCCGGGTAACTGATGACGTATTGCGAACTTTAGTTCTCGCCACATTCTTACTTGGCGTTAATCGAGTACTTGTTATGCCACACACAGATTGTCGAATGGCTAGTGCTACCGAACCAGAAATTCACGAAACTATTTTGCAGGAACACGGCGTAGATACCAGAAGCGTTGAGTTTCGCACAGTAAGTGATCCAATTTCGGCACTTCAGATAGATGTTAAGCGAATTCGAACTCATCCATTATTGATAGCAAATAGCGTTTTAGTTGGTGGCGCTATTTTTGATGTCCACACCGGTGAACTTAAGCCTTACGATTTCTAGATTGGAAATGACATGCCATTTATTACTGTCCAGTTAATCGAAGGTCGCAGTGTTGAGCAAAAGCATGCACTCATCAAAGAGATC
>CANJRK010000061.1 GCA_947476765.1 Actinomycetota bacterium | reverse complement strand
GCATCAGCTGGAGCTGAGAAATTATATGAAGAGTTTGGAATTACTAGCGACGCAATTGTTGCAGCCGCTCAGGAAATCCTGAACTAGTTATTACTTGCCACGCAACTTAGCAAGGGCTTCATCCAGAATGCCTTTGCCATCTTTATCGTTACGTCGTTCCTTCACATAAGCCAAGTGAGTCTTGTAAGGCTCAGTCTTTGCTAATACTGGAGGGTTCTCTTTATCGGTACCTGCTGGTAGACCACACTTTGGGCAATCCCACTCTTCAGGAAGTTCAGCGTCGTGCGCAAAACTTGGTGTGGTTTCATGGCCAGCCGCGCAATAAAACGGAAGATAAATGCGAGGGGCAGCTTCGCCGCGCTCGGCCTCACCCATTGGGCCGGCTCCGACACGACTGCCGCGAATAGCACTACCACTAGCCATTTTGTACTCCTATTTTTCTTACGCAGTTTTAATTAAAAGACCTAAGCCCACAATGGCAGCGGTCCAAATTAGTGCTAGCGCAATTGTGATGCGATCTAAATTTCGCTCAGCTACTGAAGATCCGCCAAGCGATGAACTCATGCCGCCACCGAAAAGGTCGGAAAGTCCCCCACCTTTACCTTTGTGAAGTAGCACTAAAACAATTAGCAAGATGCTGGTTATAGCTAAGACAACCTGAAATGCTGCAATCATTGTTCACCTTCTAAATCTGGGGTGGTTCTATTCTACGGGTGCATTCGATAGCGACAAACCGAGACGAATTCGTCAGGATCCAATGAGGCGCCGCCTACTAATCCACCATCAATATCTGGCTCTTTCATTAAGGCCGCTACGTTATCGGCTTTCATGGAACCGCCATAAAGGACTCGAACTTGGTCAGCGGCAGAACCATGTGTCTTTCGAATTTGGTCGCGAATCGCGCCACATACTTCCTGGGCATCGGCTGGTGTCGCAACTTCACCGGTACCAATAGCCCAAACTGGCTCATACGCAATTACTAGGTTCGCAACGTCCCTGGAAGCAACACCTACAAGAGCCGCATCCAGTTGACCCAAAGTGTGAGGTACTTGTTCACCAGCCTTGCGCACTTCTGATCCTTCGCCAACACACACAATCGGAATAATTCCGTTTCGTAGCGCGGCTTGAACTTTCAGATTTACAGTTTGGTCATCCTCGCTGTGATACTGGCGTCGCTCAGAGTGACCTACAATCACAAACGTGCAACCTAATTTTGCCAACATGGGTCCACTAATTTCTCCAGTGAATGCGCCTTTGTCAGCCTTAGCTAAATCTTGAGCGCCGTACTTCAAGGCAATCTTGTCGCCATCGACCAAGGTTTGCACTGACCTGATATCGGTGAATGGTGGAATGATCGCGATCTCAAGTTCGGCGAAATCTTCGGCATTAAATGTGTATGCCAATTTCTGAGTCAGTGCAATGGCCTCAATGTGATTGAGGTTCATTTTCCAGTTACCAGCCATTAACGGAATGCGCGCCATTTAGTTGTCCTCCAGGACTGATATGCCAGGCAAGGATTTGCCCTCTAAAAACTCTAAGCTTGCTCCGCCACCGGTGGAGATGTGTGAGAACTTAGTTTCATCAACATTAAGCAAGCGCACGGCTGCCGCAGAGTCTCCGCCACCCACGACAGTCATGCCGGAATTCTTTGTCATCGCTACCGCCACTGCTTTGGTTCCTGAGGCGAAAGCAGTCATTTCAAACACTCCCATAGGACCATTCCAAACCGTGGTTCTTGCATCGGCGAGTTTTGATTCAAATATTTCAATAGTTTGCGGACCAATGTCTAGGCCCATCCAGCCATCAGGAATGTTATCCACGGTGACGACCTTAGTATTTGCATCTGCTGCAAATTTGTCGGCGATCACCACATCTACGGGAAGGATGATTTCAACTCCAGCCGAATTAGCTACCTGCAAAATATTCGCCACGTTTTCGATTTGCTCAGTCTCTAATAATGACGATCCGACCGGTTTGCCTAATGCGGCTAAAAACGTGAAGCACATGCCGCCACCAATCAGCAATCGATCTACGTTTGTGAGTAGATTTTCAATAACTTTTAGTTTGTCACTAACTTTGGATCCGCCAAGAACGACAACATAAGGCCGGTCTGGTTGGCCGAGTACTTTTGCAAAGACTTCAACCTCAGCCTTGACCAGCAATCCAGCGGCGTGTGGCAGCACGGCTGCTAATTCAGTTACAGATGCTTGGTCCCGGTGCACTACGCCAAAACCATCACTGACGTAAAGGTCACCCATACTCGCCCACTCGGCTGCTAACTCACCGCGCTGATCTGCGTCCTTGCTAGTTTCGCGTGGATCAAACCTCACATTTTCCAACATGGCGACTTCGCCATCAGCTAGTTGCCTTATAACAGAGCCAGCACTCGGGCCACAGACATCTGTTGCCAGAGCAACCTTTAGATTCAATATTTCTCCAAGGCGTGCTGCTGCTGGAGCTAGCGAATATTTGGATTCAGGAGCACCTTGTGGCCGCCCTAAGTGCGCAAGTACTACTACCCGCGCTCCTCTGCTGAGCAGGTTAGAAATAGTAGGTGCACTGGCGCGAATTCGACCATCATCAGTTATGTTGCCATCTGAGAGTGGCACATTTAGATCGGAGCGTACGAATACGACTTTTCCAGCAACTTCGAGCTGATCAATTCCGCGAATGGACATGTGCTAAAGCTTGGCCCCAACGAAGTTGGTGATGTCTACCAATCGGTTTGAATAGCCCCACTCATTGTCATACCAGCCAACCACCTTAATTGTGCTGCCCATGGCATTAGTGAGTGACGCATCAAAAATGCAAGATGACGGATCAGTAACAATGTCGGAAGAAACAATTGGATCTTCGGTGTAGCTCAGGTAACCCTTTAATGCACCTTCCGCTGCAGCTTTCACCACTGCGTTCACTTCCTCTTTGGTTACTGACTTCTTTAGAACGGCAGTTAGGTCTGTCGCCGAACCCGTTGGAACTGGCACGCGCATTGCGTAGCCATCTAGTTTGCCTTTGAGTTCTGGCATAACTAATCCAATTGCTTTTGCTGCGCCGGTGGTGGTTGGAATCAAATTTGTAGCTGCGGCCCGACTACGGCGTAAATCTGGATGTGGGAAATCCAAAATCACTTGATCGTTGGTATACGCGTGGATGGTTGTCATTAATCCATGATCAATTCCGAATGCATCGTGAATTGCTTTAGCCATCGGAGCTAGACAGTTTGTAGTGCAAGATGCGTTGGAAATGACGTGATGCTTTTGTGGATCGTAACTATCGTGATTGACTCCCATTACAATCGTGACATCTTCATTGCTGGCAGGTGCTGAGATAATTACTTTCTTGGCACCGGCGGAAATATGTGCTGCGGCTTTAGTTGCATCTGTGAAATGTCCAGTAGATTCGATCACGATGTCGGCACCGAGTTTGCCCCAAGGCAGTGCACCTGGATCGCGCTCTGAAGTTACGGTAATTGACTTGCCATCGACAATTATTGAGTCATCGGTATACGTGACCTCTTTGCCAAGTCGGCCAAGAATTGAATCGTATTTAAGTAAGTGAGCAAGCGTTTTATTGTCAGTCAAGTCATTGATGCCAACGATTTCGATATCAGCTCCGGTGGCAGCTATGGCACGAAAGTAATTTCTACCGATGCGACCAAAACCATTAATTCCGACACGTACGCTCATGACCAGTCTCCTTTATTGACGCGTAACGGGTATTTCCGCGTGCAGGCTATGGATTAAGGACTAGATGCCTATTGCTCGAGCATATCAGCCGTTAAACCGGCTTCAGTGTTAGGGATACCCAAGTCAGATGCTCGCTTGTCGGCCATAGCCAAGAGCCTGCGAATCCGTCCAGCAATCGCATCTTTGGTCATTGGTGGATCAGCAAGTGCCCCAAGTTCTTCCAAACTTGCCTGTTGGTGCGTGACACGTAACTGTCCAGCTTCTAACAGGTGTGCCGGAATTTCATCTCCCAAAATTTCAATTGCGCGAGCAGCGCGAGCGCCAGCGGCTACTGCAGCCCGGGCTGATCGTCGCAAGTTCGCATCATCAAAATTGGCTAAGCGATTTGCCGTAGCTCGAACCTCGCGACGCATTCGCCGTTCTTCCCAGGCTAAGACAGATTCATGTGCACCAATTCGCGTTAACAACGCGCTGATTGCATCACCATCTCGAATTACCACGCGATCTACGCCGCGCACTTCCCTAGCTTTGGCCACGATACCTAGTCGACGAGCACTACCAACCAATGCCAATGCTGCTTCTGGCCCAGGGCAAGTAATTTCAAGTGAGGATGAACGACCCGGTTCAGTTAGGGAACCATGAGCCAGAAACGCGCCACGCCAAGCTGCCTCAGCATCGCACAAACTTGCCGAAACTATGTGTGGCGGAAGGCCACGAATTGGACGTCCTCCGCTATCAACGAGTCCTACTTGTTTAGCTAAGTGCTCCCCTTCATTAGCTACGCGCACTAGATAACGACTGCCTTTGCGGATCCCTGCGCCCGAAAGTACAGATACTTCACTGTCATGTCCAAATATTTCGGCCAAATCCCGTCGCAACCTACGTGCAGCTTGACCGGTATCTAATTCTGCTTCTACAACGATCTTGCCGCCGACGATGTGCAAGCCGCCGGCAAATCTAAGCAATGCTGAGACTTCGGCTTTACGGCAGCATTTCTTGTTTACTGCCAAGCGACTTAATTCGTCCTTGACTGCTGCTGTCATTGCCATGTGTTTAGTCTGCCATGAGCGAATATTGAGGTGAACGCCGAGGCTAATAGTGCTGGATCGTGCTGATCTGAAGGCCCCTGGGGCTTAGCCAGTTTGGCTAACTCAAGTTTTGCGCCCGCCGCAGCGGCCATTCTCGTAAGTTCTTTGAGGTCGCCTACGTGATCTGGGTCTGCCAGGACGTAATCCAAATGAAAATTAGGAAAACTTGTGGCCAGCACCTCTAGATATCGGCCTGCTGAGTAGCCGTCTGTTTCGCCAGTTTGGGGACGTAAATTAATCGCCAGAATTTTTGTTGCAGTGGTTTCATGTAAGGCTTGCGCCATTTGCGCTACTTGGAAGTGAGTAAGCACGCTGGTGTACCAAGAGCCCGGACCAAGTACCACAACATCGGCGTTGCGCACTGCAGCTACCGCCTGCAAGCAAACCTTTGGTTGCTCTGGAACAAGTTGAATTGCCTGAATCTCATGTGGCGTAGTTGCTACCTGAACTTGGCCCCTCACTTCAATCAATTCACCAGAATTTGTTTTAACGCTGGCAACGATCTCAAGAGGTTCGATACATAGGGGTAGGACTTTGCCCTTGGCATCGAGAAGACGAGCAACCCAATCCAATCCTTCAACCAAATCCTGAGTTTCTTCCCACAACGCAGTTATCAGCAAATTTCCGAGTGAGTGCCCATCCAGTTCACCTTGCGACGCGAATCGATGTTGTAGGACTCGGGCCCAAGTTGAGCCCCAAGTGTCGTCACCACAAAGTGCTGCTAACGCCATTCGCAAGTCCCCTGGCGGCACTATGCCAAATTCTTCACGCAACCGGCCGCTACTGCCGCCATCATCACTAACACCAACTACTGCAGTCAAGTGTGGGGTAACTCGACGCAGAGCCTGCAGACTGGCAGCCAATCCATGTCCACCACCAAGTGCGACCACATCAAGGGCTCGATTTGGAGCTATTGTCACTATTCGCGACCTAAATCACGATGCACAACCCGGACCTCTACGCCGCTTTTAACTAAGCGAGCTGACAAATTCTCCGCCATTGCTACGCTGCGATGTTTGCCGCCAGTACAACCCATGGCGATTGTCACGAACCGCTTACCTTCTCGAACATAACCATCTTCGACCAGATCAATTATTTGCGCGTACTTAGTTAAGAAATCCTGCGCTTCCGGATTGGAAACCACATAGTCATTAACT
>CANJRK010000060.1 GCA_947476765.1 Actinomycetota bacterium | reverse complement strand
CTTTCATCGCGTACAACACGACCTGCGCGAGCTGAAGCAACGCATTCTGACAGGCTTCCAAGCACCGTATCTATACCCAGATTGCCAGGTGCATACCAAGCCCATTTTCCAGAATTTGTCATTACGTTTTTTACATTTTGACTCATTACTGGCGTTACGTAAGTACAGGTATCAGTTAATACCCGTCCACCTGCATCGAGAAAGATGTCTAAGTAGCCAAGTTCTTTTGCACGCGACATTACATCGCGACTTGTTGAAATATAGAAATCTATGTGCTCGGCAAACTTGGGGCCATCACCGATTGCTTCAGCCAACGCTCGGAATTCTGCAATTGAAAAATGTGGTGTCCCAAGACTTACCGCATCGAGCTTTTCACTTGCTGTAGTACTGAGTTGGTCTCTGGCTTGCCGGACATCTTCGGCTGTCATAACAACGTATTCTGCATTCGGGGCAACTATTGCCTCCAGGGTGGGAGCCTCAGGCGTGATGCCAACGACGTGGAACAGGCCTACACCGCCCGCTGAGGCTCCAGTTGCGCCCATTCCCTTTAGTCGATCCTCTGTTAGGCCACCGTCATTTAGGTCCCCAGGGAGGCCAACCATGGCGGCAACTCGGGTGCCGGCGCGATTTCCCAAGATCACGCCCAATGCGGCCCAAGCGGCATCCTCGGCAAACATTTTGGAGTCGATGTTTGAAAAATCTAAAACTAATACAGCTTTGCGAGCAGCATCATGATGAAGTCCACCGAATGGAACCCGGCCAGTTACAGCTGCGGACAAGTCTAAAAAATCACCGTATCTATCCGAGCGGGCACCAAGTACTGAATTAACAAATGCAATTGCATTTGATTCTGCCCAAGCTACGTGAGTTCCAAAAGCTGGCCGGTGTCCGGCTTGGTATGGTGCGCAGGACCAAGTGGGCTCGCAACCGAGTGCGATGTGGGCATCCATTAAGCGCCTGCCGTGTTCCATCAAAGTCTTGTCGCCGTGCACCAAGTCAGGATGCAGTAGATCTAGTGAACCCACGTTAGTAGTAGTGCGAACTTTAACTTTGCCACCAAGTGCCACAAGTTTTTCGGTGAAATCTAATCCAGCCTCACCGTGATACAAAGTTCCATCTGCGTGCGCAGATTCAATTTCTATAAGTTTTTCGGCACCATTTGCATTTGCGACACCAACAATGATTCGCATACACATTGCGACAGCGGGCCCTTGGTCCCCAGCAAGCATGGCTTGCTCTTCGGGCGAAAGTACAAGTTGAACTTGACTTGACATACTTCACATCCTATAGACGAGGCTCATAAAGACTATCTGGCTGGGTGAGGCACAATGGATATATGACATTGCCAACACCAGTTATTTTGGATTGCGATCCAGGGCATGACGACGCGATGACAATTTTGTTGGCTGCTGCAAATCCTGCGATTGAGCTGTTAGGCATTACGACGGTCTCAGGAAATGGTTCACTTGAAAAAGTTACCTACAACGCACTTCGGATGTGCGCGGTAGCAAACATAGTGGTGCCTGTTGCAAAAGGTGCGAACGATCCGATAGCGGGCAAGGCAAGTGCCGCACCTTCAATTCACGGTGCATCGGCACTAGATGGCGCTGAATTGCCGGAGCCAACTTTTGAATTGTCACCACTCACCGCAGTCGAATTAATTGCAGAGCTAGTTTCGGCATCAGATCGCAAGGTGACATTGATTCCTACTGGACCACTAACAAACATCGCGATGTTTCTGAAGGCCCATCCGGAATTGCATTCAAAAATTGAGCACATTTCATTTATGGGTGGCAGTACGGAACGCGGCAATTGGACACCATATGCGGAATTCAATATTTGGGCGGACCCGGAAGCTGCTGACATAGTCTTGCGTAGCGGACTGCCGCTGATTATGTCGGGCTTAAACATAACTCACCAAGCGTTAGCTACGCCAGAAGTATTGGATCGAATTTCCGCATTAGATACAAAACTGGCACAGACAGTTGTTGATCTACTGAAGTTTTTTGCCACAACTTATCGAGATGTTTTTAACATGCCCGATCCGCCGGTACACGATCCTGTTGCCCTCGCCATCATCATTGATATGAGTGTGGCAAAACTTATTTCTGCTCCGGTATCTGTAGAGCTAACTGGCGAGTTAACCAGAGGAGCCACAGTGGTGGA
The DNA here is from genome assembly GCA_947476765.1 of Actinomycetota bacterium. Lineage (GTDB taxonomy): Bacteria > Actinomycetota > Actinomycetes > S36-B12 > UBA5976 > UBA5976. Next base: position 3,862 of record CANJRK010000060.1, on the reverse strand, counting down.
CCTTCATGGCACAACGGGACAGGTTGCCAATGTGGACGTAGCAATAGAACTTGATGTCGATAAATTTTGGAATCTTTTAATCGAAGCCATTGACACCTTGGGTAAGCGAAAGTAGTTAAACGCCCTACCTATATGTTCCTGGCGCCGCCGATAGAGTTATGACGTGACGCCTCGCCAACTCAATATGTACTTTTGGACCTTCATGTTCTGGGGTTTATCTTTTGTCTGGCTAACTAAAGTGATTGCTACTTTCGGCTGGGTTGGTGGCGTTAGTTTTCGGGCGTTTGCAGCAGTTCTAATTTTGCTAGTCCTTGCCAAGGTTATGAAAGTTGCGTTGACTTACGATGTCAACGACACGAAACATTTTGCGATCCTAGGTGCTACATCCGTTGCAATGAATCTTGGTGGGATGACGTTTGCGCTTTCTAAATTAGGAACTGCGTTAACGGCAATTTTGGTTACAACCATTCCGTTATACAGCGCCTTAATTGAGCGGGTGTGGGGCAAGCAAAAGCACACCAAGTTAATGATCTTGGGACTCTGGATTGGCTTTGGGGGAGTTGTCATCCTGATTGGATTATCTTCCCAAGCACTCGATATGAATTTCTTACTTGGTTTTATCGGTTCATCAATTGCCTCATTTGGATTCGCACTCGGCGGTAATTATTCAAAATTAAAAGCGCAACACATAGGTGCTTGGGAACAAACCATTGGAACGTTTACCTTTGGCGGACTGTATTTGTTGCCATTTATGTTCATTGTTCCAATCGTTAAGACTCCAACTATTTCGTCTTTCGGTTGGTTGTTCCTATTAGCTGGCACAGCAAGCTCCCTGGCTTACATCCTCTACTTCCGACTTGTTGCAGAAATTGGCGCGACCAAGGCACTTACTACTGAATTTATGGTTCCAGTCGTTGCCGTCTTTGTTGGTGCGGTATTCCTCGGGGAAAAAGTAACTGCAACAGACTTGATTGGCGCAGCTTGTATTTTGCTAGGTAGCGCACTTGTGCTTGGCTTACTTCCGCTGAAGCGTAATGAGCAATCGGCACTTTCCTAAATGTCTGGACCAAAACTTCCTAAGCGCTATGGCTGGAATACGCCAGTAACGGCGCCTGGACCTGCTGGCGGCAAAATGCTGCGCAGCCTAAATTCCATTTTGAAAGATCCACTTACTTATCTAGAGCAGGTATGGCAAGAACACGGAGATGTTGTTCAATTTCCAATTCCGAAGCCTGCTACTTACTTGATCAGCTCGCCTGAAGGTGCTCGCGAGATTTTGGTTAATCAAAGTAAGCAAACTTCTAAACAGACATTGCAGTACAACAATTTGTCATTAGTAACAGGGGAGGGATTACTTACCGCTGACACTCAAGCCTGGCGACCACGACGACGAATGCTCCAACCTGCATTCCATCAGGAAATGATTGCGTTATCCGAGCACCATGTAACGGTTGGCTTAACAAAACTTGATAACCAATGGGAAGAGTTAACGCAAACTGGTTCAGCAATTGTTGACATTGATCACGCCATGATGTCAATTGCATTAGAGATAACATGCGGTGCACTATTTGGTGTGGCTATTGACGATGAAGTTGATGAAATTACCTCGGCTACCTTAGCTGCGCTTCATGGCGTCGTAGCCAAAGCGCGCAATCCGCTTTCTTTGCCGATGGCTATCCCAACTCCGGGCAACCTAAAGATGCGCCGCGCAATTTCAAGACTCGATAAAGCTGTCGATTCGATAATCGCAGCAAGACGTAGTAACTTGCTGCTGCCCGAAGCACCAATTCGCGACATGTTGGATGTACTTCTTGACCCAGACTTAGAAATTCCACTCACTAAGCAACAAATTCGGGATGAAATCGTAACCTTCATTGTTGCTGGACACGAGACAGTGGCAAGTGCTCTGACTTGGGCTTGGCAACTACTGATCACAAATCCCAGTGAGATGCAAAAATTACAATTAGATCCCGATTCTGCGAAGCTGGTATTTGATGAGTCACTAAGGCTTTATCCACCAGCCTGGATTATCACTCGGCGCACATTAAGTGACATTACAGTTGATGGATTTGAAATTCCCGCGAACTCGTTAGTGATCGTTAGTCCATGGTTAGTGCATCGCAACTCCAAAGCATGGGAGTCGCCGGATGAGTTCCAGCCTGATCGATTCAGTGAAGGTGCACCTCAACTTGGCTATTTGCCATTTGGTGCGGGTTCCCGACTTTGCATCGGCAAAGAAATGGCGCGCCTCGAAGGGTCAATGATTCTTGCGCACTTGGCAAAAAATTGGCAGATTACTGCAATACATAATGAGCCAGTACCAATTGATGCTTCGGTAACCCTGCGTCCTATTGGTGGAATGCCAGTAAGAATCTCGCGGTTAGTTAAGTAATCCCAAAACCTGGTCATGTAACAAGGCATTTGTAGTGATCGCGTGTCCGGCTTGCATTGCACTTTGGCCCTGGGCCCCAGTGACTTTACAGCCAGCTGCAATCACGATCGCGATGAAAGCAGCCATGTCATAGTTTTGCAACTCGGGTTCAATGGCAATATCAACAGCGCCCTCGGCCACTAACAGGTGCGACCAAAAGTCACCGTAACCTCTGGTGCGCCAAACTGCACCAGTTACTTTCGTTAGCGCATCTTTGCCAAGCAAATCCCAGCCGACTGCATCTGAATAAGAAAATGAGGCATCAGTAAGTGCTTGAACTTTCGAAGGTGAAATTTTTCGAATCGAACCGTCCACGTCTTGCGTGAATGCGCCGTCTTCGGGACTTGCCCACCAGCGCCGTCCCATGGCAGGGGCAGAAACCACTCCAACAATTGGCTCACCTTCGATTGCCAGAGCAATCAGGGTTCCCCAAACTGGGACACCGCGAACATAATTTTTTGTTGCATCGATAGGGTCAATAATCCAAGTTCGCAACGCATCTTCGTTGGTATTGGGGAATTCTTCACCGATGATTCCATCTGTTGGCCGAGTGACACTTAATGTGTTGCGCAGCGCTGTTTCGACGGCTCGATCTGCCTCAGTTACCGGAGTGAAATCTGGCTTTGTTTCGATCTTGAGATCAAGAGCGCGGTAGCGTGCCATTGAAATCGCATCAGCAGCATCAGCCATTTCTAAGGCCAGCTTAAGATCGGAATTCATGTATTAACTGTAACTGGCTTAGGCTGGGAGTTAGAAACTTGGCATCGGGTTAGGGGTGAGTCAGTGAGTAAAAAATCCAAACTGGAAAATCTAGATAGCCAGAGCCAAAAGGCAGTGAATCGCGGAATCAACGACATACTTTCTAATCCCGAAAAAATCACCGAAATTTTAAATGCCTTTCCAGCAAAACTTTCAGCGAATGCCGACAAAATTCCATTCACTACGCAAATTACTGCGGCCTACTACGCGTTACGTGATCCAAAAACGTCAATCAAAGTAAAGGCCACCCTGGCTGCAGCTATCGCTTACTTTATTTTGCCGATGGATCTATTTCCTGACCTAATCGCCGGCTTTGGTTTCACTGATGATTTCGCAGTTTTAATGTTGGTGTTAAAGCGACTCGGACCAGCGATAACTGAAGATCACTATGAATTAGCTAGAAGGCGTTTGCAGGGCGACCAAGAGTCGGCGCAAGGAACTCAACCGACTTAATCCAGCATCGCCTGCCTGCCCTTGCGCAACCCAAGTATCGAGCGCGCAATCAGGTGGCGCAACACCTGCTGCATTTACATGAGTGCAAGCCCGAGGGCATTCAATTGCACCTGCAACTAATTCTGGAAATGATTCGATTATGTCTGCTGGTTTGACGTGAGCCAAGCCAAAGGAACGAAGTCCTGGAGTATCAATTACCCAGCCAGAATCATCTGGCAG
>CANJRK010000059.1 GCA_947476765.1 Actinomycetota bacterium | reverse complement strand
TTCACAGAATCATTTCCGTTATTTGGCTATGAACTAAATGACTACGCCGTGCTCTTTGAAGAAAAGCTTGAACTACTAGTTGAGCTACTGAAAGAGCATCCTGTCACTTGGCAGGGACAAACTCGGGCGAGATTAACTAATCAAACGGTCTACCCTCGTAGCGAAAGTGGTCACATCCCATTAAGAGTTGGTGTTGGTGGAAGTCCTGAGTCAGTAGTTAGGGCCGCGCGACTCGGAGCAAATTTGGCCCTTGCAATTATTGGCGGCGATCCAGCACGCTTTGCGCCATTTGCACACTTGTATCTGGACGCACTTTCCAAGTTCGATCGCGCACCTCAGCCAATTTCCATCCATTCCCCGGGCCACATCGCCGAAACCGACGAGCAAGCAATTGCAGAACAATGGCCACATTACGAAGCCATGTTTGGACGGATTGGTCGCGAGCGTGGCTGGGCACCAGTTAACAAGGATCACTACATCAGTGAAGTTGCCCAGGGATCACTTTATGTTGGGTCACCTGAGACTGTTGCTAAGAAAATTGCATACGCGATCGAAAGTATTGGCGCACAGCGTTTTGATTTTAAATACGCTAACGGCCCAATGCCACATAGTAAGTTGATGAAATCACTTGAACTTTATGGAACGAAAGTAATTCCTATGGTTCGCGAAATTCTTAGTGAATCAAAGGCAAGCGTTTAATTACAAAATTTCGTGAAGCCCAGTGCTCTTACTGTTTCATCAGTTCGTGACTTCGCTTGTTCAAGGCGCTGTTTGGTTTCGCCAAGATATTTACCGGTTAAAAGTGCCTTGTTTACATCGATAACTTGAACGGGACGGTCGTCACGAATTAGTGTGGGGAATTCCGCAACGCAGGATAATGAAAACTTTCCTGATGACTGCTCAACAAAATCCCAGCGCGTAATTAAGCCTTCAGACTTTATAGTTGTTGGTTCTCGGTGAGCAGCGACAAAATTTCCGTGGCTATAAGCGATGAAGGTGGTACCAATTTGCGTCAGGGGCTGTACGGAATGACTATGGGAACCATCAATTAAATCTATTTGCCCAGAGTCAGCCAGTTGTTGCGCAACAGAAGTTTGGAAGCCATTAGCTTGATTGGTGTATTCAGTACCCCAATGTAATTTAGCTATGACTAGCTCTGCGCCTTGCGATCTAGCCAATTTTGCTTCCGCAATAATTGCTGCTGGATCAATTAGGTTGGCGCTCCACGTTTTATCAGAATCTCGCTCAAAGCCGTTGAAGCCATAGGTGTAGGACAAGATACCTACTTTGACAATCCCATTTGGAGTTTGCACATCCATAACTAGTGGCTTACTGGCTTCGGCCCCTGAAGACGCTGTTCCAGTGTGGGGGATACCGGCAGCATCCAATGTTTCGATGGTTCGCTTCAAACCAGAAAAGCCTTGATCCAAACTGTGATTAGATGCTGTGCCACACATATCAAAGCCAAGCTTTGTAATGGCATCTGTTATCTGCGGCGGCACATTAAAGGTCGGATATCCCTGGTAGTCGAGATTAGGTTTAGCCAATGGAGTTTCTAAATGACAAAGCGCTAGATCAGCTGAACTTATAACCGGTTCTAAGTCTGAAAGCTGTGGGTAGAAGTCTAATTGTCCATCAGTGCCGTCAGCTTTTGCTTGCGCCCACAATCTTTCGTGCAACAAAATATCACCACTTGAAACAATTGATATAGTGCGAAGTTTTGGTTCGGGACTGGAACTTGGCGAACTTATAGTCGAAATATCAGCCTGCGGAGTTTTACCTACATCTTGATTACTTAGCCAAAATCTACCGCTTGCAACTAAAGCAATTACGATAACTAGAAAACCGACTCCTTTTGTTAAGCGCATCAAAATTCCTGACTTAACTAAATTCCAAAGTCAGACTTAGCCCAGTAATTTTCTCGATTGCGGCAAGCAACGCATCGTAGGTATTACTTGAAACCGAGCTCTTTAAGTCATGACCATCTTTGAATTTTGAAGCATCTGAGAAATCCAAAGTTAAAACCTGATTTTCTAGACTTGCTAATCGCGCATCAAAGAATGCCAACCAAGCAATTCGATTAGTTGCTTCGAGTTCATCTAGAACATCGTTCCAGATACTTTTTAACTCAAGTAAATCCATTACTCAACGGGGGCGTGTTCGCCCGAATCTTCAAAACCGCATTCGCGATGGCTACCATCGCAAAATGGCTTGTCTTTAGAGTGACCGCATCGACAAAGTGAATAAGTATCTTTCTCACTTATTACGACGCCATCAGCACCGATAAGCGTTGCACCTTTGACGCGCAATGAACCATTAGGACGGATTGTGATGCTTGGAGTTTCTTCAGACATTGAAATCTTCTTTCCCTCTACTTAGTAATCACTTTAAAGCCACTTAGGTGGTTTGCCTAGTGTTGTCCCATCAGACGTAATTAATTTTCCAACCGGTTCCCGGCCCATTAACCAAGCTGCTAAATCCTGTGGGGATCCAAAGATATCCATCATGGCATTTTGATCGCCAGTCCAAGTGTGATCACCAGCAATCAAAAGGCGGAAGCGAACTGGCTCCTTGCGTTTGCCATTGCTCACACTCTTGAGCGTCTTTATGGAAAACGAAAAAGTCCAATCGTCTGATGTGTAGTCAAGACCTAAGTCCACCAAGTGAACTAACAACTCGCGTTCACGAAGCGTTGTAATTTCATGAGGATGGACATGAGATCCGTTCCCCAATACAACTTCTTCAACAAGTAATGGCCCAGCCACAAGTTTCTCCAAGTTTGCCGCCAAGATTTTGGTTTGCTCTAAGAAGTCAGTGATGATCACTTGGCCATCACGCTTGGCATCATTTTCAATATCAATTGCGCGCTGCTCAACGGATACATACATGTCTTTTTGTTCACCCGTAAGCGCCCACTCAATTAAGTTATTTAGCCCCCGCGCATTATTTGCCAAATGCGAGAGCACATGTCCACGAGACCAATCAGGGAGTGATGATTCGGCAGCAACTTCATCATTGCTTAAGCCAGTTACATACTTGGCTACTAAAGCTTCAGCGTCGGCTACTTCGGTTAAAGAGGTGATCATGTTGCAACCGTACGCTATTAATGCCCTAGTTAATGTCGGCTTGTTCAGCCTCAGATTCACTAATGGCAACTCTGCGGCGATTGAATCGGCCAATAACCCAGAATGTGGCGGCTTTAAGAATTATTAATGCCAGTGCAGCTAATTGCACTAAATAGTAAAGACGACCTTGGTCACCCACCCACCCAGCTGGACGATATGCATCGCTAAACCAAGCGTCTCCAAATCCAGGAGTAAGGATTTGGAGGAGTGCAAATGCGACCATCGCTGTCAACCAAATGGAAACCGTACGATGAGCTGGCACTCGATATGGGCGATGCACATCAGGGTACTTGTTTCGCAGTATCCAAAATGCTGGAAAAAGTAATAAGTAAGTAACAAGGGTCATGGCTATTGCAAATGAAATAACCACGCCTAAGTATTTGGCGGTATCTCCATCGACGAAACGGTAGCCAACGATCAAAATAGCGCTAGCGATGAATCCTGTGACATTGTTAATTCGAACCGGAGTTCCGTAGCGAGGGTTGGTATGGGCTAGCCAAAGTGGCCCGGCTCCATCAAAGCAACTCATTGCTAATGTTCGATTCGTTGACATCAACCAAGAAACTCCAGATGCAAAAACTGCCAAAATTATAAGCACTCCGGCAAATACGCCTAGGTAAATGCCTGCACCACTTAGCGTTACTGTGCCATCTTCAGCAATGCTTCCTCCATAAACCGTGAAAGCAGACTTCAAGGCATCGACGAATCCGGTCAGACCTGTGACTTGATTGACCGGAAGGACCAGTAACACAGTCATAATCGGAATTCCGTAGAGAATTATTGCCAGTGCGGAAGTTCGAAATGCTGCGTACGGCAAGTCACGCTTTGCATGAGTCATTTCGTCACTTGCTGCGCTGACATTTTCTAGTCCAAGAAAGGCGAGCATGATGATGCTGATAGCTGCCAAAAACCCTTCGAAACTTAAACCGAAATCAGCAAAGGCAACTCCGCGCAAGCCATTTGCGATTCCAAACACAATAACTGTGACGGTAAAGAATGGAATCACAATTAGCCTGGCAAGTGCGCCAAGGGTTGGTACCCACTTACCAACTCGAAATGAAAGATTTGTTGCGATGATTCCCAGCCATATAAATGCCAGCGCAAAACGGTAAAACGAAAATTCGGACATTCGGGTACCTGACATAAAGAAAGTCTCGGCCGTTGCTACTGCAACTAATGTGAGGACACCACCAAACCAAATTGGACTTTTAAACCAACTAATTGCAGCACTTATTGAACCTGCAAACCGGCCAAATGCCAACCGCGTCCACATATAGGGTCCGCCCTGGTAGGTGAAAGTCGAACTTAATTCTGCGATCACCATGGCTGTCGGTATCAGGAACACAATCGCCAGCACTGCCATCCATGAAATTGCCTCAGGGCCAGCTGCAGCAATTATTCCAATGGTGTCCAGTCCTATAACGGAACATATTGAAAAGAACAGGACTTCTTTTCGCCCAAAACTTTTGCGGAACCCAGACTTCTCGACACTGTATTTATCAGTTAAGCCATACGGATTGGTTGCAGGCTTCACCGACTGGACCGGTACATTTTGTTCAACATCTTCATTTCCCATAAGAAAAACTTAACGGGTGTGAAGTTTAGGTAAGGCAGTAACCCAAGGTTTGGTCAATTCTCCCTGTGGTAACCCCGTATTTAGGGCAACAAATGCAATTAAGCAGTTTCTTCATCAGAATCAGAAACTAATCCCAGCTGTGTTTCATGTGTCGCGTATTTTGATTCCCGAACATCAACTTCAAGTTTTTCCGTAATTGGTAATTCGTCACTGAATTTACCAAGTTCCTCAACTGCTTTTGCCTTTGGCATTACCGAACGATCAAATGATCCCACGGCATTGTTATAAGTGTCCATCGAACGCTTTAGGTTATCGCCGACTTTGCTGAAGTGATTTATAAAAGTAATCAATCGACCATAAAGATCGCCAGACTCCTTAATCATTTCCTGGGCATTGCGTACTTGAGTATCCTCTTGCCACAGCATCGCGATTGTGTTCAAAGCAATCACCAGTGAAGTTGGCGAAGTCAGAACTACTTTTGCTGCGGCTGCATCTTCGATCAAGTTTGGATAGATCTCAAATGCCGCAGCCAAAGATGACTCAGTAGGAATAAACATGATGACGTAGTTCAGAGATTCTTTGTCATCAACATAGTTGCGATTCGCCAAAGATTTAATGTGACCTTTAAGCGCTACCGCATGAGCTTCAAATAAAGTTTTACGGCGATCCGGATCAACTTCGTTAATTGCATCCAGATATGAATTCATCGGAGCTTTACTGTCAACGTAAAGAACGCGGTTATTTGGTAAGTGAATTGTCACATCAGGTCGACCAGATCCGTCGCCGACCTGCTGACGTTGTTCATCAAAGGAAACGTGTTCGGACATTCCGATCATTTCAATGATTCGCCGCAACTGAAGTTCACCCCAGCGACCGCGAGCATCATTGCGTCGAAGTGCGCTAGAAAGATTTGTCGTTTCGGTACGTAACGAATCCAATAATCCTGTCGTGTTAGTTACTTGCTGATCAAGCCGAGCGTAGGCATCAGCGCGCTTAGTTTCTAAGTCGCCCACTTTGGCATCTAAGGCTTTTAAACTTTCGCCAAGCGGTTTGATAATTTCTTGAATTGACGCTGAAGCTGCACGAGTTTGTTCGGCTATGGAGGCATTAGTAGTTTGCAGACGCTGTTCTGTTGAGGTCTCTAACATCTGTGCTGCAGATAAATACTGCTCACGCGCAGCATCAGCAACCTGTTGACGAATGTCTTGACTAGATAAGCCACCTTGATTTTTCATGGCTCGACTAACTACTAGTCCAACGATGCCTGCGGTAGTAAGCGCAGTTAGTAACACAATGACAATTAATGAAGTTACGTCCATGGAGTAAGTCTCCCATTGGGCAGTGACAAAACGTTGAAAACCGCCGTGACGATTAGGTTTTAAGTCATTTCTCGCCTACC
>CANJRK010000058.1 GCA_947476765.1 Actinomycetota bacterium | reverse complement strand
TACTGACCTTGATGTCGCTAGCTCAGTAGTAGTTGAACCAAACGATGCAGATTTAGATACCCGTCACATCGACATGATTTATTCCTGCCAAACGCTTAGCGATAAGGCCTACATGGGCAACGTCGTTACTGGTTTGAATGCACGCGACACCATCAAGATGACTGAGATTGTCTTTGGCGGTCGAGCAAACATCGAGAAAACTCCTGCCATAATTTCGTTGATCAACTGCAATTCTCCACTGCGCTGGGATGATCGCATGCTTGAGTCACTGTTTGAATACAGCGAAGCTGGTCAGCCTTGTGTTCTGACTCCGTTCTTGCTGATGGGTGCAATGAGTCCAGTAACAATTCCAGCTTCCCTAGTGCAGCAAATTGCTGAAGCGCTTACTGGTATTGCATTAGCGCAATTAGTTCGCCCTGGCTGTCCAGCAGTGTTTGGATCGTTCTTATCCAACATCGACATGCAGTCAGGTTCTCCAATGTTTGGTACACCAGAATCTGCAATGGGATTGCTTTGCACTGGACAGATTGCTCGGCACTTTGGCCTTCCGTTCCGCGGTGGCGGTGGCTTAAACGCAGCCCAGACTGTAGACGCGCAAGCTGGCTACCAAACTTTGATGACCATGCACGCTACGTTCCTCGCTGGAACTAACTTTGTTATGCACACCGCAGGGTGGCTCGAAGGCGGACTAGTGGCTTGCTACGAAAAATTCGTAATGGATGTCGAGTTACTGCAGATGATGCAAACCGAATTCACGCCAATCGAGATTGATGAAGCATCTCTTGCCTTTGGATCTCATGAAGAAGCCGGCCATGGTGGTCACTTCTTAGGAACCATGCACACCATGGAACGCTTCCGGGATTGTTTCTACCGGCCATTCCTGTCGTCAGCTGATAACTTCGATCGCTGGTCTCGCAATGGGTCAAAGACTACTGACGTTCGCGCCAGCGAAATCGCGCACAAAATGCTTGACGAATATGAAGCACCAGCAATGGATGCTGCAATCAAAGAAGAGCTTGACGAATGGGTCGCCAAGCGCAAGAAGGAGTTAATGGCATGAAATCAGATATCGACATTGCTCGGGCAGCCACTACTGAATCCATCGTTTCAGTTGCTGGGAAAATCGGTATTCCGACAGAAGCAGTTCTGAACTACGGTCCAACTAAAGCCAAGATAAACATGGACTTCATTTCGACGCTTAAAACAAAGCCGCGTGGAAAATTAGTCCTCGTTACCGCAATGACTCCAACTCCGGCGGGCGAAGGCAAGACCACCACAACTGTTGGACTTGGCGATGGCTTAAACGCCATTGGCAAAAAGGCAATCATCTGCTTGCGCGAACCTTCACTTGGACCTTGCTTTGGCATGAAGGGTGGCGCTGCCGGCGGCGGCTTTGCTCAGGTTGTTCCAATGGAAGACATTAACTTGCACTTTACTGGTGACTTCCATGCAATTGGTGCGGCACATAATTTGCTCGCTGCCATGTTGGATAACCACATTTACTGGGGCAACGAACTGGGAATTGACGTGCGTCGAATTGCTTGGAAGCGCGTCATCGATATGAACGATCGAGCACTTCGCGAAATTACTGCTGCCTTGGGTGGGCCAGGAAATGGCTACCCACGCGAAGCCGGTTTTGACATCACGGTCGCCAGTGAAGTTATGGCTATATTTTGTTTGGCTATGGATCTAGACGATCTAGAACGTCGCCTTGGAAACATTGTTGTGGGGTACACCCGCGACAAGGTTGCAATTACAGCAGCTCAGCTAAATGCAAATGGTGCCATGACGGTGCTACTTAAAGATGCTTTGATGCCTAACTTGGTTCAGACCCTCGAGAACAATCCAGCATTTGTCCATGGTGGACCGTTTGCAAACATTGCACATGGCTGCAACACCGTTTTGGCAACAGATACTGCGCTACGTCTTGGTGACTATGTTGTGACCGAAGCTGGCTTCGGTGCAGATCTTGGTGCGGAAAAATTCTTTGACATCAAATGTCGTAAAGCTGGCTTGGCACCAGATGCTGCAGTAATTGTGGCAACGGTACGTGCCCTAAAGATGCATGGCGGGGTTGCAAAGGATGATCTAGGCAAAGAAAACGTTGATGCGGTCGAGGCTGGCCTAGCAAACCTTGGTCGCCACATTCGAAATGTGCAAAAGTTTGGTGTGCCAGTAATAGTTGGAGTCAACAACTTCACAACGGACACTGATGCCGAGTTTGCTGCAGTTCAAAAATACTGCGCCGACCTTGGTGTTTCAGCAGTTCGTTGCACTCATTGGGCCGAAGGCAGCAAGGGCACTATTGAACTTGCTAACAAAGTTGTTGAACTAGTTGAGGGTGGCACTGCTGCATTCAAGCCGCTATACCCAGACACCATGTCGCTTTGGGACAAGGTTTCCACTATCGCAACTGAAATCTATGACGCTGCCGAAGTTGTCGCAGACAAGAGCGTGAAGGATCAGTTCCAAGTTTTTGAGGATGCTGGATACGGACACTTCCCGATCTGTATGGCAAAGACGCAGTACTCGTTCTCTACTGATGCAGCTGCCAAGGGTGCACCCTCTGGCCACACTGTTGCGATTCGCGAGATTCGCTTAAGCGCCGGAGCTGAATTCATAGTCGTTGTAACTGGCGACATCATGACTATGCCTGGATTGCCTAAGGTGCCGGCTGCCAACAGCATCAAGTTGGTAAATGGCGAGGTAGTCGGGCTCTTCTAACAAATTCAACATTTGCAGGACAAGTGTTGCCCATAGCGCATAATGTTGCGCCATGGGCAACACTCATTTGGCCGACTCTAGCTCGGTGCAATCGGTAGATCGAGCCCTAGCAATTCTTGAAATCTTGGCCCAACGCGGCGAATCCGGAGTCACCGAAATTGCCGCTGATCTTGGTGTTCACAAATCAACCGCTTCCCGATTGATGGGTGCATTGCTTAATCGCGGATTAGTTGATCAAGTCTCCGATCGCGGTCGTTACCGCCTTGGACTTGGCTTAGTTCGACTGGCCGGAAATGTAACGAGTTCACTTGATGCCGTCTCCGGGTCTCGCGCAGTTACGCGAGCCTTGGCTACTGAAGTCGGGGAGACTGTAAACATTGCAGTGCTCGATAACAACCGAGTGCTTTATGTAGATCAAGTTGTTGGGCCCTCGATGGTTTCCATGCGTAGCTGGCTGGGGCAAAGTGTGCCAACTCATTGCACCGCAACTGGAAAAGTCCTGACAGCTTGGCTCGAGCAGCCAGAACGAATTGCAGCCCGGCCAACTTCTTGGAAGAAGTTGGCTCCCAACACAATTACATCCGCTGATGCGCTAGAAAAAGAATTGGAACAAGTGCGCAACCAAGGATATGCGGTTGCGAATCAGGAAATGGAATCAGATTTCATGGCGGTCGCCGCTCCAATTCGCGATGAACACGACGAAGTTACTGCAGCCCTTGTGATTTCAGGTCCAGCAAGTCGAATAAAGCCAAAAGACTTCGAGTCCCTAGGCCACATTGTGAAACAAAGTGCATCTAAACTTTCGGGCAATCCGAACTATTGGCGAGAGTAGGGTTTTGGATTATGTCTTATGAAAATGTGACTTCGCTATTCATCAATGGCAAGCGACAAGGTAGCTCATCGGGTGAAATTCGAAATGTTTTACACCCTGCAGACGGGCACTTGGTTGCAACTTTTCACGAAGGTGGAGCAGCCGACACAGTAAGTGCAATCGATGCCGCTCGCCAAGCTTTTGATTCCGACCATTGGCGATCATTCACTGGCGAACAGCGCGGGGAAATCTTGGATCGTGTTGCAGACATACTCGAACGAGATAAAGAACTTTTTGCAAAAGCTGAATCAGAAGACACCGCAAAGCGCATCGTGGAAGCGCGCTACGACATTGACGACGTGATTTCGGTTTTCAAGTACTTTGCCAAGTTGGCGCCTCAAAATCACGAGCGGGCAGTAGATCCTGGTCGAGAAAATATTCGAAGCACTATGGTCAGCGAGCCAATCGGGGTCGTCGCCATGATCACTCCTTGGAACTATCCCCTGTTGCAGGCATCATGGAAAATGGCGCCTGCAATTGCCACTGGTTGCACATTCGTTATTAAACCAAGTGAATTAACACCGTCAACCACATCAATGATGATGGATGTATTTACCGAAGCAGGCTTACCAGCAGGCGTAGCTAACTTGGTATTAGGTGCTGGCGCAGTTGCCGGTGGTCCGCTAAGCACCCATCCAGGTGTTGACATGGTTTCATTTACTGGCAGCTTGGCAACTGGTAAGAATCTCATGATCAACTCGGCGGAAACTGTAAAGCGCGTTGCCTTGGAGCTAGGTGGCAAGAATCCAAACATTATTTTTGCAGATGCTGATTTGGATGCTGCGATCGATAATGCACTTACTGCGGTCTTCCTGCATTCCGGCCAAGTCTGTTCCGCAGGCGCCCGTCTGCTTGTTGAAAAGTCCATTCATGCTCGAGTAGTTGATGAGATTGCCCGTCGCGCCGATTTAATTCGGTTGGGCGGTGCCTATGATGACGATGCCGAAACCGGAGCACTAATCAGCGCTGGACATCGCGACAAAATTGAACGCTATGTATCTGATGCTTTGGCTGAAGGTGCAGTTCTTCGGGCTGGCGGTAAGCGTCCCGAAGGTGCACAGTTTGCAAACGGATACTTTTACCGACCAACAGTGCTTGATAACTGCACAACCGATATGAGTTGTGTGCAAGACGAATCATTTGGTCCAATCCTTACCGTCGAAACCTTCGAATCGGAGGAAGAAGCAATCAAGTTAGGTAACGACACGATCTTTGGCTTAGCCGGCGCCGTCTGGACTAACGACGAGGAAAAAGCTCAGCGGATGGCCCGGCGACTTCGCCATGGCACGATTTGGATAAACGATTATCACCCATACGTTGCCCAGGCTGAATGGGGCGGTTTTAAACAATCTGGCAACGGCCGAGAACTAGGTGAAGCGGGTCTTGCAGAATATCTAGAACACAAACACATTTGGCAAAATTTGGCTCCAGCCCCATCGGAGTGGTTCGTACCAACGAAAGGTCAAGTAAATGTCTGACAACACCAGTGCGATTTCTGTTAAAAATCTTTGGCAAGTCTTTGGACCTAACCCCGAGAAAATTGTTGGCAGTCCAGATGCCAGTTTGCCGCGCGCCGAACTGCGCGAAAAAACTGGTAACACTGCGGCCGTGCGCGATGTGTCATTCGATGTAGCTCCTGGTGAAGTTTTCGTAGTTATGGGACTTTCGGGCTCTGGAAAATCCACTCTCGTGCGCTGCCTAACTCGGTTGATAGAGCCAACTGCGGGCAGTGTTGTGATGCATGGTGAAGATGTTTTAAAGGCCTCAGATGCAAGGTTACGAGAATTGCGCCGAACGCAATTCTCTATGGTGTTCCAGAACTTTGGACTACTACCCCACCGCAAAGTAATCGACAATATTGCATTTGCACTCGAAGTAAATGGCGTAAGTAAAGAAAAGCGGCACGCTCGCGCAAACGAAGTTATTGAACTTGTTGGTTTGCAGGGATTCGCACATGCTTATCCAGAACAGCTTTCCGGTGGTATGCAACAACGAGTTGGGTTGGCCCGCGCGCTTGCCGTTGATCCTGAGGTTATGTTCTTGGATGAACCATTTTCCGCGCTCGATCCATTGATCCGTCGGGACATGCAAACAGAAGTTATGCGCCTTCATAAAGAACTTGGTAAAACTATGGTCTTTATTACACACGATTTGGCCGAAGCACTCAAAGTCGGCAACCGAATTGCAATCATGCGCGATGGTGCCGTGGTTCAAATGGGCACTGCAGAGGAATTGATCGCTCACCCAGCTGATGCCTATGTTGAAGACTTCACGCGCGATGTTCCAAAGTCACATGTTCTGACAGTTCGGACTATTGCTCGGCCATTAGCTGCTAACGAAACTGCAACGGATCGAACAATTCAAGCCGGAACCATAATTCGAGATGCAACTGCCGCCGTACTGGATGCGAATGGACCGGTTGCGGTACTTGATGGCAACAACTTGGTGGGCTATATAAAATCCCGTGACATCCTGCAGGTTGTCGGTGGCGGTTCGCACGCATGAGT
>CANJRK010000057.1 GCA_947476765.1 Actinomycetota bacterium | reverse complement strand
GGATGCGCGAGGATTCGATATGTCGAGGGCAGAGGCTGATCCGAGTCAACTGACCGATGATGATTTTGGATTAGCGAATCTAGTACTTCCTAATGGTGCGCGCTATTACGTGGATCATGCTCATCCCGAATACGCCTCACCTGAAGTCACTAATCCATATGACGCTGCGTTATGGGATAACGCAGGGGATCGTATTATCGAGCGAAGTGCTCGACTAGCAAGTTCGTTAACTGGTGAGTTAATCACGGTATACAAAAACAACACTGATGGAAAAGGTGTTAGCTATGGCACGCACGAGAACTATCAAGTTTCTCGCGATGTGCCATTTTCTGATTTGGTTAAGTTCCTAACACCATTTTTTGTAACACGATGTATTTTCGCTGGCGCTGGTCGGGTTGGGATTGGTCAAGAGAACATCGAACCGGGATTCCAAATTTCGCAACGGGCGGACTTCTTTGAAGCTGAAGTGGGCCTGGAAACAACACTGCGTCGACCAATTATCAATACTCGAGATGAGCCGCATGCAAATCCGGATCTACATCGACGGCTGCATGTCATTATCGGTGATGCAAACATGTCGCATCGAATGACCTACTTGAAGATGGGTGCTACCGCTCTGGTACTGAGCATGATTGAGGCTGGATTCCTCAACCTCGACTTTGAACTTTATGATCCAGTTACTTCTATGCACCTGGTAAGTCATGACTACAAGTTTGAAACTAAGCAGCGAATGCGTGACGGCTCGGAGATGTCGGCGTTGGACATGCAAAAGCTTTACCAACAATCGGCCGCAGAGTTCCTTGTGGTTTCTGGTGACAAAGATCCAATGAGTCATGACGTAGTTCAACACTGGGGACGCATACTTCAAGCGCTAGAGACCAATCCCATGTCACTAGTCGGGGAAGTGGACTGGATCACCAAGTTGTCCATAATGAATGGTTATCGCAATCGTGAGCAGATGCTTTGGAGTGACTCTCGGTTAGCAGCCATCGATATCCAGTTCTCTGACTTACGCCCAGAGAAGGGTCTTGCCAGAGTTTTGCAGCAAAAAGGCAAGATGGAAGTTATGTTCACAGAGGATCAGATCGCCCAAGCGGTAGCCAACCCACCAACTGATACCCGAGCCTATTTCCGCGGCAACTGTGTTTCAAAGTACGTAGATCAAGTAGCGGCAGCATCTTGGGATTCGGTGATCTTGGATTTGGGTGACCAGATTCCACTTAAGCGAATCTCCACGCCAGATGCACTCGGTGGCACTAAGCAAGCTACATCCCAGTTATTCGCGCAAAGTAGCTCCGCAGAGCAGTTACTGGCCAACCTCACACCAGAGCATGTTCTGGAATAGGCTGAAACCTGTTAACTGGTGAGGAGACATCATGACGGAACGCGAATTTGCTAAAGGTGGCTCGGAGCGCGATAGCGCAGAAGACCTAGCTATGCCTACCGCATCAGCATCAGATTTAGATGTCACAGACTTACTCGATGCCATTGACCTGGTGTTAGAAGAAAACGCCGAAGAGTTCGTTAAGGGCTTCGTGCAAAAGGGCGGACAGTAAGTGTCCTCTGGTCGGTTAGACAAACGAATTTTTGGAATAGAAACCGAATTCGGTGTTACTTGCACGTTTCAAGGGCAGCGTCGGTTAACACCTGATGAAGTAGCGCGCTACTTATTCAAGCGTGTGGTCTCGTGGGGTAGAAGCTCGAATGTATTCCTGACTAATGGCGCTCGACTTTATCTTGATGTTGGCAGTCACCCGGAATACGCAACTGCCGAGTGCGATGATTTTCACGATTTAATCGTGCAAGATAAAGCCGGCGAGCGAATCTTGGAAGAGTTAATTGTTGATGCCCAAGATCGGTTGGCCGAAGAGGGCATCGAAGGTGAAATCTATTTATTTAAAAACAACACTGACTCTGGTGGCAACTCATATGGCTGTCATGAAAACTTCTTAATCAAGCGTCGACAGGATTACCTGGAGCAAATTGAAGCGTTGCTACCATTTTTGATCACCCGCCAATTGATCTGCGGTGCTGGCAAAGTTCTAACCACACCACGCGGAACAATTTATTCACTTTCGCAACGCGCTGATCACATGTGGGAAGGCGTATCAAGTGCCACAACTCGTTCTCGCCCCATAATCAATACTCGAGATGAGCCACACGCAGATTCCGAAGCATTTCGCAGGCTGCACGTAATTGTTGGTGACTCCAACATGTCAGAGATGACAACCTTGTTGAAGGTTGTTTCGATGGACTTCGTCTTACGGTTGCTAGAAACTGGAAATTTGACTCGCGATTTCACTTTGGAGAATCCGATTCGAGCTATTCGAGATGTTTCTCACGACATAACTGGGCAAGCTCTAGTTACATTGAATTCCGGTTCCACGATGTCCGCATTGGATATGCAATGGGCCTACCTGGAAATGGTGAAAACTTATGTTGCGACTGGAGACATGAATGTTTCGCCAGAACATGAGATTGCGTTGGAACTTTGGGAACGAACACTTACCGCAGTTCAGACTGGAAATCATACATTAATCGCGCAGGAAATTGACTGGGCAATTAAGTTACAGCTACTTGATGCATATCGAGACAAGCATGGACTGGATCTTGAGTCGCCTCGAGTCGCTCAATTAGACCTGATGTACCACGACATTTCTCAAGCACGCGGATTGTTCTACCTGCTACAAAAGAATGGCAAAGTCAGGCGCGTAACTACCGACGAGGAAATTGTTAAAGCCCAGACCGTGCCCCCTCAAACTACACGCGCCAAATTGCGTGGCGATTTTATTGCTGCGGCCCAAGATGCAGGTAAGGACATAAGCGTTGACTGGGTACACCTAAAGATGAACGATCAGACGCAACGCACAGTCCTGTGCAAAGATCCATTCGCCAACGTCGATGAGCGAGTGGAGCGGTTGATCGAGTCCATGCAAGCAACAAACTAAATTCCACCTGTAAGATTGATACATGTTAAAGCGCATTCCTATCGTTGTTGTTTCCCTTTCATTAATCCTCAGTGGTTGTTCTAGCCTTAATAGTTCGGCTGGCGATTCCTCTTCTGATCAGCCGTCGAATGCCGCGTCGGTGCCGACGGCTCCCGAATTAACTGGCGTGCCAGTAGCAGTTGAAGTATCCGCCGAGTTAGGTGTCGAGCCAGTTGTAACAATTACGCCAGGTGATCCCGTAACTGAACTTCAAGTTACTGACGTTGTCGTTGGCGAAGGCGATGCTGTTCCAGCCGGCGCTACAGTTACTGCGCACTATGTTGGTTACGGCGCAGCCACAGGGGCCATGTTTGATGGTTCATGGACTCGAGGCGAGCCAGCTACATTCCCGTTAGATCAGGTAATCATGGGGTGGCAAGAGGGTTTGGTTGGCATGCAGGTTGGCGGTCGACGCCTACTAGTTATTCCAGCTGATCTTGGCTATGGCAATAACCCACCACCAGGTAGCGGCATAGAAGCAGGCGAGACCTTAATTTTCGTAGTAGATCTAGTAAGTTTTGAATAGTCAAAGAGACAGAGGAACATATGCAACCGCCAGAGTTTGATTTTCCAGAGGGTCCGGCCCCTACTGAATTAGTAATCACTGACATCTCAATCGGTGATGGTGACGAGGCAGGTGCTGGTCAAACCGTAACTGTGCATTACGCCGGGATTGATTTTGAAACTGGTGAACAGTTTGACTCTTCCTGGGACCGAGGCGAATCGATCGAATTTCGTCTTAAGGGTCTGATTGTTGGCTGGCAAGAAGGCATTCCAGGTATGAAGGTTGGCGGTCGTCGCAAACTTACAATTCCACCAGAGATGGCTTATGGCGCAGCCGGTAGTGGTCACAGACTTTCTGGAAAAACTTTAGTTTTCATCATTGACTTATTAGCAGTTTCGTAACCAATGGCTAAGGCACGAACAGAGCGATTGCTCAATCTACTGTTTGTGTTGCTGAATTCGAATACCCCATTAACTGCGAAGCAAATTCGTGACCGGGTACCCGGATATGTCGGTAATGATGAAGCCAAAGAACGAAAACTCGAAAGAGACAAGGCCGATCTGCTGGCACTTGGTATTCCGCTTGAAACAAAACCAGTGGATCTTTTTCATGACGACGTAGTTGGCTACATCATTGATCGCAAAAATTGGTTAATGCCGGAGATTCTATTGACCTCGGAAGAACGAACTTACTTAAGCTTGGCAGCAAGTGCTTGGCAGAGCGCTCAATTAAGTGCCGCAGCTAAACAAGCAGTTCGCAGAATTGATGCTCAAGAGTCTGATGAATTGCCAGTGGTGCCGGTATCGCTGGCAAAAGGTCGACGCCATATCGCCGAGATTCTCGAAGGTATTACAGACAATAAGACCGTTGCATTTGATTACGTTGGGCTGGTAGATGCAAATCCCGTGCGGCGCACTGTTGATCCTTGGCGAGCTTTGTTGCATTCTGGCCATTGGTACTTGATCGGTTTTGATCAAGATAAAGGTGAACTACGCAGCTTTCGCACTGACCGCATTGTTGGCGAAATTGCAATAACTAAAGATGAAATTCTTGAACCAGTTCCTACCGACTTTGAAGTGCAAGACATTGTCGCGCAGTGGGAGAGTGGCGAGGCTGTTACATTGCAGGCAAAGCTGCTTGTGCGCCCGGGACGAGGTGCCTCACTACGATTACTCGCCAGTGACTGCATAGTTGGAACCGAGTGGGATGAACTGACCGTTCCTTATTTTCATGAGTCGCAACTAGTCGGATTGCTAGCTGGAGCCTGCGATGTGGTCCGTGTTGTTGAACCTGTTGCATTGCATGATGCGGTTTCCAGGGTAATTGTCACCACGTTGAAGGCGCATAGCAATGGCAAATGATCTCGAAGTTTTAATTGAGCTATTGCCTTGGCTAGTTGCAAACAACGGTTGTTCTCTCAAGGAGATTTCTGAGCAGTTCCAAGTTAGCGAAAAACATGCACTAGAGCTGATTGGACAACTAGTTATGACCGGACCATCCCAAGATGGTGGTGGGCTAGTTGACATTGATTTTGAAGATGCCGAATCAATCTTTGTAACAGATGCAAAAGCACTTGATCGCCCCGTTAAATTGAACAGTTTCGAAGCGGCTTCACTAATTGCTGGATTACATTATTTAGAGCAGTTTCCTGCCATAGCTGATGGCAAGGTGGTCTCTGGCTTAATTACCAAGATTCAGTCAGTGATTCCAAATCCAGAGAACCTGATCGATGTCGTTGCAGCGCCAGTTACGACTGCAGTTATTGCTGAAATCGAAGAGGCAATTGAGTCAAATGTTGCAATCGAAATTTCTTATGCTGCAGTGTCAAAGGATGATGTATCACAGCGAGTAATTGATCCAGTATCAATGTATGTGCGTGATGACTTTACCTACCTCAAAGCTTGGTGCCGATCATCGCAGGCGTGGCGAAACTTTAGACTGGATCGCGTCGTAGCTATCAAGTCAACCAGTGAGCCATCTAGCATTCCTGACGTTGTTGAGGACCGCGAAGCTACCAGGGATTACATAGGTGTAATAGAACTTGATAAGGCGTACTACGGCACCCTTGATCAAGTCGACATCCTGAGTTTCAAGGAATACATGTGGCACGCCGTAGAGGTTGAACTCAAGGTTTACTCCCGAGACTGGTTGATTTCACTAGTGCTTTCTTCGGGGGGTCGAATGCGCGCTGTTGGCCCGCCTGACCTGGTTGCAGGAGTTATAGAACGAGCAAAAGGCTGGGAATAGCCCGCTAAGTGTTTTCCGTTACGTCGTGCGATACCGTTGAGGTATCACTAATAAGGAGTAAACATGCGCGCTCTATTTGACTCTCCAGCCGCGATCATCTTGCTATTGCTGGTCATCGTACTTTTTGGTGCCCGTCGACTTCCAGATGCTGCCAAGAGTGTTGGTAAATCAATCAAAATCTTCAAGTCTGAGATGGAATCCGACAAGGACGACTCAAGCAATACCTCTGACAAGAACTAGTTTAAAGGCATGAGCTCGACGGAAGCGCAGAACCTTGGGGCTATGACGCTAGCCGAGCATTTCACCGAATTGCGTCGTCGCCTGGTACGCAGTGCATTGGCTCTAATAGCTTGCACTATTGCGGTCTGGAATCAGTTTCCAACAATATTTGAGTTGATTCGTGCGCCTTATGACAGTGTGCAAGGACCGGGATCGAACGCAGTACTCGCACT
>CANJRK010000056.1 GCA_947476765.1 Actinomycetota bacterium | reverse complement strand
TCAAAGCCAGTTGATCTAGCACCTCCCAGGCCGTCCAGTTCCGGTGCTTTAACTCAGCTATCAATTCCAAGAAAATTAAGGCCGCTGAAATTCCATCTTTATCGCTGACATTACTTGGGTCAACGCAGTACCCCAACGCCTCCTCGTAACCGAACACTAAATTTTCAACGCGTGATACCCATTTGAATCCAGTCAGAGTGCTTTCGTAATTTAAACCGGCAGCAGCTGCGATCGGTTCTAGCAACATAGACGAAACTATTGAATTTGCATACGTCCCATCTAATTTTTGATTCGCCATCAATCTTCGCTCAATTAACCACCAACCAAGTAGCACACCGATTTGATCACCGCGTAATGCTTTCCAGCTATCTGCAATCGGTAGTGCCACAGCTAGCCTGTCGGCATCGGGATCATTTGCGATTAAGACATCAACCTGATTTGTTGTTGCAAGATCAAAGGCTAGGTCAAGTGCGCCCTTTTCTTCAGGATTAGGAAATATCACTGTGGGAAAAGCTGGATCTGGATCTCGCTGTTCAGCAACTGGAATTGGTTCGGGAAATCCTGCTGAAGTAACTACTGACTGCAAAGTTTGCCAACCAACGCCATGCAGTGCGGTGTAAACCGAAGTGACATTGCCTCGATGCTGCAGTTGTGTGGGACCATCTGCAATCAGTTGCGAAGTGACGGAAATATATTCTTGAATTATTCCTTCATCTAGAATTTCAATTTCCAAACTTTGCGAAATGTTTCGTACGTCATCAACAGCTTTAATGTGCTTTGAAATTTCCAAGTCTGCTGGAGAAACGATTTGCCTTCCGTCGCCTAAGTAAACTTTGTAACCATTATCTTGTGGTGGGTTATGACTTGCAGTAACCATCACGCCAGCACAAGCAGCCTGATGTCGTATCGAAAAAGCTAGAACCGGGGTTGGTACGACGTGGCTAAATAGTTTTGGTTTTAGACCAGCGCCAGCCATAACTGCTGCTGTATCTCGGGCAAATACTTCGCTGTTGTATCTCGCGTCAAATCCGATCATTACTGATTTGCCGACAAAGCCTTGTGACAACAAATAGTTGGCTAGCCCAACTGCGGCCTGCAAGACTGTTACCCGATTCATCCGATTTGAACCAGCTCCGAGCTTGCCACGCAATCCAGCTGTTCCAAATTCAAGCGGAGCGGCAAATGCATCTGCTAATTCGAGTGCGGCACTGCTGTCGGTATGAGCGGCAGCAAATAGTGTTTCAAGTTCAGATCGGGTTAGCGGATCTGGATCCTGCGCCAACCAGCTAATAACCTGAGCGGATAAATCCGCATTAATGCTCACTGCTCTAGCGTAGAGCGAATGCTTTACTTGGCGATCAGAGACTTGATGTCAGAGCGAATTTCAGCAGGCACAGTCTTTGGTGAAAAGCGCTTTATGGTTTGGCCATCTGGCGCAATTAGGAATTTGGTGAAATTCCACTTAATCGCACCGCCCAACAACCCTTTGGAGTGACTCTTTAGAAACTGGAAGACTGGGTGTGCATCTTTGCCATTTACGTTAACTTTTTGGGAAAGTTGAAAATCCACGCCAAAATTGACTTTGCAAAATTCGACAATTTCTTGGTCATTTCCCGGTTCTTGATGAGCAAACTGATCACACGGAAAGCCAAGGACTATTAAGCCTTGTTCCCGAAACTCTTCATGAAGTTTCTGCAGACCTTCATACTGCGGTGTGAATCCACACTTACTTGCAGTATTTACTACCAAAATCGGCTTGCCAGAATAATCTGCGAGCGAAACCTTCTCACCCCGATTATTCGTAAATTCGAGATCATAAATTGAATTTGCTGTGGTCATGTCTCCATAATCCTCTGCTAATGCAATCCAAGCAACCGCTAATCGAAGCCGAAATAGTGTTAGCCCGATATGGTGACTATATGGAAACCATAATTATGAATATGAGATGGGCAGGTTACCTGCTGATTGCTATTGGACTAATCAATTGGCGCTATCAGAATTCGTTCGCAAAAGGTGCACCGCTTTGGATATTTGGTTTATTGCTTATTGCGGGGACTTTCATGCCCACTATATCTAGGCGATTAACAACCAAACTTGGTATTACAGCTGTTGCCATATCGGTAACTGCCCTACTTGTGGTGGCCTTTGCGGCTTAGGGAGTTGCAACTTGGTCAAACCTAATAATGGCTTGCACCATCATGTGATCGGACCCACGATATTTATTATCAAATGTGCCATCATCTTTTAGACGAAGTGCAACTTGATAAGCATCTGCATGCAAGCGCTCGCCGAAATACATAATGTAATCGATTCGAACTGGATCCCCAGACTTGATTGGTCTTTTAGGCCAACCTGAGCGATTGCCTTTGGTGTAGGAAGTTGTGTATGCATCTCCAAAAAATTTAAATTCATTATTCGGAGCTTCAAATGAATCTTTCCAACCATCAGCAGCAAGTTCATAAAGCATTCCTTTAGGTTCCCGGTTGTCATATGAGTTAAAGTCGCCCATCAGAATCATCGGAACCCCGTTAAGTCCACTGGCTTTGTTTAACTTTTTAGCCCAAGTTGTGAACCCTTTCCCAACCAGTTCGCGATCTTTCTTGCCACGGGCATTTTTCTCGTTATTCAAATGAACACTCACAGCCAAGAAAGTTCCGGTGCCATTTAATCCTTCGAGATAAGCCCAACTAAATTCTCGGTTCTTGGCATATTTCAGACCCTTAACTATGTCGGAAAGTCGGCCGCGTCCTGCTGCAGGTAGTTTGCCAGGCAAGTCAATCTGCTTGACTTTGTCAGACTTAAACAAGATGTGCGCAGAGTTAATGCAGCTACTTGATTTGCAGGTGTCGACTTCGGGATCTGTTGACACATAACCACCAGCTTTTGCCATAGCCTGCACGTCTTGCCAATGCGTCATTCGCTTGCCGCCCTGACCTGTAACCATGCGCGCAGTTGCCTCTTGTAATCCAATTACGTCAGAGTTTGATTCATTTATGGTGCGGCCGATCGCTTCGCGACGCTTCTTCCAGGCTGGCACTGCAGTGTTGTTTGGCTTGGCAATATTGAAGGTGGCAAAAGTTAATGTTGAAATTGGCATGACAGTCGGGGCAATTGAAGGTTCAGGTACTACCAACGTTGGAGCGGGACTGATAGTTGGAACTGCGTTATTACTTTGGGGTGCCCAGTTAGAGGCAGCTGGTACTGCAATCAGGGCAGCAATAACTATGAAGATAGGGATCGCCATTAGATTGCTCTGGCGAAAATCTGTGAAGATCGAATGATCAGGGGGCTTAGGTGCCCGCCGCTTGCCGCGGTTCACCTGATTTTTTCCCATGGTCTCTACCCTAAGCCAGATACGGTAACCTCAAAAATGCTTATTTCTATGGATTTTTACTCTAAATGGTGCGCGAGAGGGGACTTGAACCCCTACGCCCGTGAAGGCACTGGCACCTGAAGCCAGCGCGTCTGCCAATTCCGCCACTCGCGCAAGAAATCAAACTCTACCTTGCCCCCTACAGAGGTGATAAATCCTTAAATTACGGGGCTTTTACCTATGCCAAGTAGAATTAGGCGCAGCGAAAAACTTAGATTTCCCGCATTTTGCGTCAAACCAAGGAGTCACTATGGGCTTACTCGACAACCTGGAACAGCGCTTAGACCGAATTGTGAATGGCTCATTTTCCAAGGCCTTTAAGTCCGAAGTTCAGCCTGTTGAACTGGGTGCTGCTTTGCAACAAGAAATTGATAACCGCGCCGACACCATAGCCGGGCAAACTGTAGTCCCAAACATATTCATAATTGAGCTTGGTGAAGTTGATCATGAACGACTTGCGCCTTACTTTCTTACCTTAAGTACCGAACTAAGCACATTGGCAGATGCTTACGTCAGTGAACAGCGATACACGACTGTTGATGGATCGCATGTTTCCTTTGATCAGGACTCAGCACTTGAGACTGGAGTGTTTCGAATTCGCAGCACTGCTGCTCCGCGACCACCTGAAGCAGTGAACGTACAAGCCGCAAGCCCCGACTTAACACCACAAGTTCCAATGAGTGCGTTTACCCCAGAAGCAGCCCCACACTTAGTTTCAATAACTGGGGAAGAATTTAACATCATCAAGTCAGTGACAAACATTGGTCGAGGTGTAGAAGCCGATATTCAAATTGATGACACAAGCGTGAGTCGTTTACATTGTGCGATCGTTCTGGGTTCGGAAGTTTTGATTCGCGATTTAGGTTCCACTAATGGAACTGTTGTTGACGGTACTCGCGCAACTGAAACTATTTTGCGTGACGGTTCGATAATTAAAATTGGAAACATAACTCTTACTTACAAGAGTCGGTGATTACCCGATGTCTGAACTACTGCTAAGTATCCTGCGAATTGGATTCTTGCTTGCGCTTTGGTGGTTTGTACTAACCATAGTTTCAGTTTTGCGACGCGACTTACAGGCGCCGCGTGATGCAAAGCCACTCACACCAGCGCGTACAAGTAGACGTCCAAGTCCGCGTCCAACTTTGCGCTCCCGAAAAGCCATTACGAAATTGGTAATTATTGAAGGCACATTAATGGGTACCGTGATTCCACTGGGCACCACTGCGATTGTCATTGGTCGGGCACCAGATGCAACAGTGGTTCTTGATGATGATTTTGTTAGCACCCATCACGCTCGCCTGACGCCAAACGGAAATCACTGGATCGTTGAAGATTTAGGTTCCACCAATGGAACCTGGATAGACCGCAATCGGGTATCGGCACCGACGGTATTTCGGCCAGGTACTCAGTTGCGAATTGGACGTACCAGCATGGAATTGAGCTCATGAGCAATTTGAGCCTTCGCTTTGCGGCTCGCTCCGAAATCGGCAGCATCAGACGCAATAACGAGGACGCAGGTTACGCCGCGACCGACTTGTTGGTTGTTGCTGATGGCATGGGCGGTCACGAAGCGGGTGAGTTAGCAAGCGCTGCTACTGTCGCTGCTGTTGTAGCTGCGGCAACTCAATCGGGAGCTGATGAAGTGCTTGGGCAGCTTGCCGAAGCAGTAATTACTTCTGGTGAATATATCGCTGACGTAGTTGCCGGTAATCGAGATCTTGCTGGCATGGGAACCACTATGACTGCTGTCGCGCTGCGGGAGGACCGTATCGCCATGGCACATGTTGGGGATTCGCGCGCTTATGTTTATCGAGAAAACCAGTTACAGCAAATGACTAAGGACCATACTTTTGTACAGAGCTTGGTTGATTCGGGTGAAATCACATTAGAAGAAGCTGCCATTCATCCGCGACGCAATTTAATGATGCGAGCTATAGATGGAATTCATGCGGTCGAAGTGGATTTGTCGGTCCGCGAAACACATGAAGGCGATCGATACTTACTGTGCAGCGATGGGTTGTGTGGCGTAATAGACGCAGCAACTATCACTGAGTGCTTAGCAGCAGAAGACTTAACACAAGCGGTAACACTCTTAATCGATGCGGCGATGGCTGCTGGTGCGCCAGACAACATCACAGTTGTCGTAGCTGATGTGGTGAGCGACAGCATCGAAATTGATCCAGTATTAATCGGTTCGGCAGCTGATATGGCTAATCAATCTCGATTGCCTGCGATTGACTTTCCAGATGAGGGTGAATCGCAAGGTTCGATTAGTGATCGAGAAATGTTTGTGACCACTAAGGCCTGGGCTGCTCCCGTCCTTACTACCTTGGCAGTAATTGGGGTCGCCTTTGCCAGCACGGTTTGGTGGCTTGCCAATCAATGGTTCGTTGGAGTTTATGAACAAGGCAAGGTTGTGGCAATTTTTCAAGGTGTACCTGCTGGTGGGCTATCGCGATTGGTAGAAGTCTCGCCACTTTCAGTGGATCAACTACCTGAATTTGAGCGCGATCAAGTTTTTAAGACTCTCGAAGCAGCCAGTCGCGAGGATGCCCAAGCAACAATCGTGAGACTAGAAAACAGTGCCGCAATTTGTCAGCAAGCACCAACGTCACCGGGTTGTTCGGTGGTTACCCCGTGAGCCAAACTTTGAGTCGCTATCGCGTTTCAACTCGACGATCCGCAGAACTAGCACTCTTGATTGGTGCCTGGTTAATTGGAGTTTTTGCTTGGGTATTGGTCGATGCCAATACTGGTGATGCAACCCTTGGCGGCTGGACCTCACTCATTAGTGCCGGCGTATTACTTTTACTTGCGCACGGTGTCGTGCGGTG
>CANJRK010000055.1 GCA_947476765.1 Actinomycetota bacterium | reverse complement strand
CGTCGCCCGATTCAACTTATGTTGGTCCTAGCATCAATTGTTTTGGCGTTTGCCTACGTCGTTATAAATGCAACTGCACCGCTAGCTGGTGATCCAGCAACTAATGGTGGCCAACTAAAGGGTTTGCGTCAGATCGCAGCTAATGGCGCTGTAGCGATCGATGGGCCGGGCATGGTGGTTCAAGGAATCATTTTGCTAGTTGCCTTTGTTGCGACTTTACTGATGGCCGAACGCCAAATTGATCCACAAGGTGATGCATTTGCCTCGCGGTCTTCGACATTGCCCGGAAGTGAAGATGAGCGACAGTTCACTGCCCAAGGGTGGCTCCAGACTGAAATTTGGCCACTTTACTTGTTCTGCGTTGGTGGCATGTTGTTGTTCCCAGTTGCAAATGATTTCTTGACAATGTTTGTAGCCCTTGAAGTTTTCTCGCTGCCGCTTTATTTGATTGCGACCATGGCTCGCCGACGCCGGCTCTTGAGTCACGAAGCAGCTTTGAAGTATTTCATCTTGGGTTCATTCTCTAGCGCATTCTTCCTTTTCGGTGCAGCACTAATTTATGCAGCAACCTCATCTGTGAGCTTTACCGCTATTGCAGTTGCAATGGAGAATTCATCGCTAGATGGCTTGATCATTCCTGGCATTGGCATGATTGCAGTTGGCCTACTTTTCAAAGTTGGTGCGGTGCCGTTTCATCAGTGGGTTCCAGATGTTTACCAGGGCTCACCAACGCCGCTAACAGCATTTATGAGTGCTGCAACTAAGGTCGCCGCGTTTGGCGCACTTCTTCGGGTTTTCTATGTTGCATTCGGAGGCATGCGCTGGGATTGGCGTCCAATGATGTGGGTAGTGGCTGCCCTCTCAATGATTATTGGTTCGATATTGGCTGTAACTCAAACTGACATGAAGCGAATGTTGGCATTCTCATCAGTTGCACACACTGGATTCATTTTGTTAGGTGTTGTTTCCACTAGTGCTGCGGGCTTGTCTAGCACGCTGTTCTATCTTCTGGCTTATGGGTTCACTTCAGTTGGGGTCTTTGCAATCGTGGGTCTTGTCAGAGATGCCTCTGGCGAAGCAACACATTTGTCACAATGGGCCGGCCTAGGCAAGAAGTCTCCTTGGATGGCCAGTATTTTCGCGCTGTTTCTGTTAGCACTTGCGGGTATCCCTTTAACCAGTGGATTTACTGGCAAGTTTGCCGTTTTCACAGCTGCAGTCGAAGGTGGGGCCACCCCATTAGTAATAATTGCAGTGGTTGCGAGCGCAGTTGCAGCGTTCTTCTACGCTCGGGTAATTGTGCTGATGTTCTTCACAGAACCGCCTGCTGATGGCCCAAGCGTGGTAGTACCAAGTGCCCTAACCACCGTAGCAATTGGCATTAGTGCGGCATTCACGGTACTACTCGGAATCGCACCTCAACCAGTTTTGGACCTAGTAATCAATGCTGGTTTGTTTATTCGTTAAATCTAAAGTCGCAACTTTACGCGCAAAGTGCAAAGATTAAGACGTGTCAATCTTATTTCCCGAGGAACTAGCTGCTCTTGAAGATGAGCTGTTTGCTGGCCTGGCCGCGGTCGAAGATCGACTGCGCGAAGAAATTGTTAGCGATTACGAACTCGCAGACATTACAGCCCGACACTTAGTTGAAGCTGGCGGAAAGCGCTTTCGCCCATTACTAGTTTTACTTGCATCACATTTTGGGGATGCTAAAGCAGAGGGAATCGTTCCAGCAGCAGTAGTTGTTGAACTTACACATCTTGCAACGTTGTATCACGATGATGTGATGGACGAAGCTACAATTCGACGCGGCGCAGAGTCTGCCAATAGTCGTTGGGGTAACACTGTGGCAATTCTCAGTGGGGACTTCTTATTTGCTCGCTCGTCCAAACTACTTGCGGATTTAGGGCCAGAAGCTGTTCGAGTGCAAGCACAAACTTTTGAGCGATTAGTTATTGGTCAACTGCGCGAAAGCGTTGGTCCGCAAGGCAATGAAGATCCGATAGTGCACCACCTAGAAGTGCTTGCAGATAAAACTGGATCTTTAATTGCCGCGGCTGGTCGTTATGGCGCAATGATGAGCGGCGTCTCACCGGAACTAACAGACAAAATTTCCGACTTTGGCGAAAGTATCGGAATTGCATTCCAACTTAGCGACGACTTATTAGATATTGAATCTGATGATTCCGGCAAGACGCCCGGAACAGATTTGCGAGAGGGTATCCGAACCCTTCCTGTGTTATTTGCGTTAGCAGATTCAGATACCCCAGATCGATTGCGCGATTTACTTAGCCGCCCATTGCCTAACGATGCGGAACATGCGGAAGCACTTGCCGCCTTGCGCGTACACCCAGCAATGGATCAAGCGCGTGAAGTCTTGGAGCAATGGGCTGATCGCGCTCGCGAACGTCTAACTGCACTTCCAGATTGCGATGCTAAGCAGGCCATGATTTCGCTGGTAGACAGCGTGGCTTACCGCACGGTATAGCCACCCGAGCGCTTCGGCAACAACGCAGTGCTCTAGTTTTGAATCATTATGAGTTCATTGGTCGGTAACGAAAAGCGATCAGAACATTCCATTGGTTTAATAAATGGATTTATTGCCTACATTATTTGGGGCGCAGTTATTCTCTATTGGCCTTATCTCGCACCAGCTAAACCTCTGGAGATTCTGGCACATCGCATTCTGTGGAGCCTACTTTTTGTAGCGGTAATTCTGATCTACCAAAAGCGAATAACTTCATTAAAGGTTGTACTTGCAAATTCCCGCCAGATGAAGCTTTTAACGGTCGCTTCAGTGCTGATATGTGTTAACTGGGGATTGTTTATTTGGGCCAGCATGAATGGGCATGTACTGGACTCATCGTTGGGTTACTACATCACCCCGCTACTAAACGTTGGACTTGGCGTTTTCTTTTTCAAGGAAAAACTACGTCCAATGCAATGGCTAGCGATCTCGATCGCCGGACTTGCAGTTTTTTATATAACTATCGCGATGGGCGTTGTACCTTGGGTGGCACTTTCACTTTCAACTAGCTTCACTATGTATGGGTATGTGAAGAAGCTGGCAAATGTGCAAGCGCTAGAAAGCCTGATGATTGAGACCTTGATTTTGACTCCAGTTGCGATTGGCTACTTAGTCTGGCTGCAATTCAATGGAGGCAATACTTTCTTGGAATATGGACTTGATCACACGTTATGGATGGCAAGCGCAGGAATATTTACTGCAATTCCACTTTTGGCATTTGGCGTAGCAATTACTCGATTGCCATTTACGACGTTAGGAATGTTGCAGTACATCGGACCGACGATTCAATTTTTCGTCGGTGTCTGGATGACTCAAGAAGCCATGCCACAGGCCCGGTGGATCGGCTTTGTAATAACTTGGATTGCCTTGGTAATCCTGACAACTGATGCCTTACGCAATCGGCGTATCGTCACAAAATCCTTGGTCCCAGATCTTGACTAGAGTCGTAGTGTGTCTAAAGTATCGGTCTTACAAGCAGGCTTAGCTTGCTGTGGCGTTGAAGCGAGCTCAGTTGAGTTAGTTGAAGCGGCTTGGGACCAAACGGAATCTGTTTCAAAGATTTCTGCGGCCCAAAATATTCTCGTGATTGCAGGAACTGTAACTCATGCCCTAGTGCCAACAGTGAAATCCGCATTTGAGGCGTTGCAGGAGCCACGAGTTGTAGTTGCCTTCGGAGCCTGTGCGATTTCGGGCGGACCATATTGGGATTCGTATTCGGTAGTTCCAGGAGCAGATCAAATAGTCCCGGTTGATATTCATGTACCAGGTTGCCCGCCGGGTCCCGAAGAGCTTGCTATCGCATTGTTGCAAGCAATTGAGTTGGCATCATGACCCAGATCGATATTTTGCCTACTGCGTGGTTGGCGAATGCGCAGCAGTTAAAAACTGCAGGATTTACCAGATGCGAGTGGTTAACTGCCACTCACAATTGTGGCCATAGTTTTACTGTCACATTATGCGTAGCAAAAGTTGATTTGTCGGAACGAACCCTATTTTCCTGCCCAGTGGATGCGGAAATAGAAAGTTTGATTTCGGTCTATCCCAGTGTGGCATTTCATGAACGAGAAGTTGCTCAAATGTTTGGTCTTACATTTTCTGGAAGTGCCACAAGTGAACGAGCATTTGAAACTGAGTTTGATGGTTTTCCATTGCGCAGAGATTTTGCTTTGACGTCTCGAGTGAATACTGAGTGGCCGGGCGCAGTTGAACCAGATGAGAATGCTACGCGACGGCCGGCATTACCACCAGGTATTTTTCCGGAGTGGAAATCATGAAACATTCGACAATTGCTTTACATCCAGCGTCCTGCACATCATGCATGCTCTGTGTCCGTGAGTGTCCGGATTGGTGCATCACAGTTGAAGCACATTCTGAACCTGATCCAGAGGCACCCGAGTACAGCAACTCACGTCGGCAGGCTACAAAGAATGTTCTTGATTCATTCTCGATAGATTTTGGTCAGTGTATGTGGTGTGGAATCTGCATCGACGTATGTCCATTTGATGCGTTGTATTGGGCGGATACTGAGATGCCATCTGGACAATCACGAACTGAGTTAATTTACAGTATTGATGCGTTAGCGGCCTCGTTACCAAGTGCTCGTCGAAGTGACGGAACCGCAGCTCCAAAACTAGGAGAACCGCCTAGCGGGCGGCGCAAAAAATAACTATCGATAGTTTGTAAACTGCACTGCAAAATCTAAATCAGATTCATTTAAAAGTTGCTGTACGGCCTGTAAGTCATCGCGACTCTTGCCAGTAACTCGTAGCTCTTCACCTTGAATTTGAGTCTTAGCGTTCTTTGGACCCTCATCACGAATTAGCTTGCTGATTTTTTTAGCTTGCTCCTGGCTAATGCCAGCTTTAAAGTCGCCATTAATTTTGTAATCTTTACCCGAGACTCGAGGGTCTCCGGCGTTGAACGATTTTAGACTTACGCCGCGCTTGATCAGTTTTTCCCGAAAAACTTCGAGTGCCGCTTTGGCACGATCTTCGGTGCTGGAGGTAATTTCTACTCCCAGTTCACCTTTCCATTCGATGACGGTATCGGTGCCTTTGAAATCAAAGCGGGTAGCAAGTTCCTTAGCAGCTTGGCCAAGTGCGTTATCCGCTTCTTGACGATCAACTTTGCTCACAATGTCCATGCTGGAATCAGCCATTGGGTACCTCACTAAAATTGGACTATTCACCCATTTTACTTCGTAGCGAAATATCTAGTTGCAACAGGTCAAAGACTTGCAGTTTTCCGACATTGTCACGATTTAGGAAAACCTGTGAACCCTAAGTTCTGTTGCCGTAACCTACCTGAGTAAAGCAAGTTTTTGAATTGGAGTCGTAATGAGTGTCGCAGTGATTACCGGTGCCGGTAGCGGAATGGGCCGTGCTACAGCGGAACTTTACCTAAGTCGTGACTGGACCGTAATTGCCGTGGACGTTGCAGCCAACCCGGGTATCGAAGCCAACAATCTGCATTGGGTTAATGCGGATGTTAGAAACCGACAGATGCTTGAGGCCTTGCTTGCACCGGCTGTTGCGCAGGCTGGTGGCCGCATTGATGCTGTTGCAAACATTGCAGGAGTTTTTCCACCAACAACTTTAGAAACGTTCACCGAAGAGAATTTTCGTTTCATTTTTGATGTGAATGTTCTCGGTGTATTAAACGTGACTGCAGCATGTGTGCCGTTTATGCAACCAGGCTCAGCAGTTGTGAACTTTGCATCCGTAGATGGGTTCACGGTATCCCGCGGCCAGTTACTGTATGGCGCATCTAAATCAGCAGTGATCATGATTACTAAATCTTTAGCATTGGAATTAGCTCCAAAAGGAATTCGTGTAAATGGAATCGCGCCAGGCTGGGTTGCTACTCCAGGCAACGCTGCCACTGGACGAATGGAAGAAGCTGCCAAATCCATTCCGATTGGTCGGGTAGCGCAGCCTGCTGAAATCGCGGAGTGGGTTTGGCTACTTTCGGACCCAACTAAGGCTGGCTTTGTCGACGGTGAAACGATTGTGATCTCTGGTGCGGATGTAATGCGATGATTTTGTTACTTCTAAATTTTGAATCAAGCTATGTGGAAACGGAGATTTTGCGATGAGTAAGTACTGTGTGATTGGCGCCGGACCTGCTGGACTAGCATCTATGAAAACTTTGGTTGATGCCGGCCTTGAATTTGATTGCTTTGAGCGCACTCAGGCCGTTGGTGGACACTGGAATACCGACTATGAAGCATTGCACCTGAT
>CANJRK010000054.1 GCA_947476765.1 Actinomycetota bacterium | reverse complement strand
TTGCCGTTACAGACAATGTCGTATGCCCAGGCCAATGCCTTGTCCGGTGCTTCTTCGAAGCGATCTACCCACTCGGAATTTGGTGAAGTGAACGGGTGGTGGACAGCAGTCCAGCCACCATCATCAGTTCTTTCAAACATTGGGGCATCAATGATCCAAAGGAATGACCACCGTGACTCATCAATCAAACCGCAACGCTCGCCTACCTCTTGTCGCACTGCGCCAAGAAGTTGCTGAGTGCTGGATTTGTCACCTGCTCCAAAGAATGCGCAATCTCCAGGCTTTGCTCCAAGGTGCGCAGATAGGCCATCGCGTTCACCATCAGACAAATTCTTTGCAACCGGACCACCAAGCGTGCCATCGGCTTCGAAAGTTACATATGCCAAACCTTTAGCGCCACGTTGCTTAGCCCAGTCTTGCCACGCGTCGAACGTGCGACGTGGTTGATCTGCCCCGCCAGGCATTACTACAGCGCCAACGTATTCATTTTGGAATACCCGGAATTCAGTTTTTGAGAAATAACTTGTGCAATCTGTTAGCTCGATATCAAATCGTAAGTCCGGCTTATCTGAACCGTATTTATCCATCGCATCAAAGTAAGTCATACGAGGAATCTCACCAATGGTGTGTCCTACCGTGCCCTGCCACAGACTTCGAACAATTGCTTCACCAACTTCAAGAATATCTTCTTGCTCTACAAAGCTCATTTCAATATCGAGTTGCGTGAACTCAGGCTGCCGATCCTTACGGAAATCTTCATCGCGGTAGCAACGTGCGATCTGGTAGTAGCGTTCCATGCCAGCCACCATCAAAAGTTGCTTAAAGAGTTGTGGGCTTTGTGGCAGTGCATACCAATGACCTGGCTGCAAGCGAACTGGTACTAAGAAATCTCGCGCACCTTCTGGCGTGCTGCGAGTAAGTGTCGGCGTTTCGATCTCAACAAAATTGCGTTCGTGCAAAACTTCACGAGCCAAACGATTCACATCGCTACGCATCCGCAAGATGTTGCCTGCTGCAGGCCGACGTAAATCCAGATAACGATACTTAAGCCGCGTTTCCTCACCAACGGTAATCGCATCATCAATTGGGAAAGGTAAGGGCGCGCTTTTACTAAGTACAATCACTTGATCAGCGATTACTTCAATGTCGCCAGTGGAAATTTCTGAGTTTTCATTGCCAGCAGGTCTGGCTTCTACGGTTCCAATGATTTGTAGGCAAAACTCAGCGCGTAGTTCGCCAGCAACCGCTTCGTCGCGAACTACAACTTGAACGGTGCCAGAAGAATCACGTAAGTCTAGAAATGCAATGCCACCATGGTCACGACGCTTTCCTACCCAGCCTGCGAGTGTTACTTGCGTACCGGCATCGCTTAAACGGAGCGCACCGGCGTTGGTAGTTCTGAGCATTCACATTCCTTCATTGAAATTAGACGAGACGATCGAACAAGGTTGTAATAAGAGAGTCTACGGGCAGATTTTCCTGGGAACCGTCGGCAAGGTTTTTCAGAACTACTGATGAATTCGCAAATTCATCCTCACCGACTATTACTGCAAATTTGGCGCCGCTGCGATCTGCGCTCTTCATGGCTGCCTTTATCGAGCGGCCATCATATGCAATGTCACTGTTGATTCCAGCCGCACGAACTATTCCCGCTAGTCCAACGACTTTCGTGATGGCTGCGTCTCCGACTGGAACGAAAAACACATCGGTAGCTGACTCGTCAACCAACGCTATGCCTTCAGCTTGCACAGCTAGACAAGTGCGATCTACACCAAGCCCAAAACCGACGCCACCGATTGCTGGACCGCCGAGGGTTTCGATTAGTCCGTCGTATCGCCCGCCGCCACCGATAGCTGACTGCGCGCCTAAGCCATCATGGACACATTCAAAAGTAGTACGCACGTAGTAATCAAGTCCGCGAACTAATCGGGGTGCTTTCTCGTAAACCACTCCGAGTTCATCCAAATATCCCAAAACTTTTTCATGATGTTCTGCACAATCCGCGCAGAGATGATCTGGCATAAGTGGCGCAGCTACCAGCTGAGCCTGAACTTCCTTGCGCTTATCATCCAAAACCCGTAGTGGATTGATTTGCGCTCTAGTGCGCGTTGCTTCATCCAAGTCGCAACCATTTAAAAAATTAATCAATAGTGCACGGTAGCCCGGCCGACATTCGTGACAACCAAGTGAGTTAACAAGAATTCGAACCTGCTTAAGACCCAAAATGTTTCGTTGCGCATGTGCAGCCATCCAGATAACCTCAGCATCAAGTGCAGGGTCAGATGAGCCAATGGTTTCAACACCAACCTGAGTGTGCTGACGATAACGACCCGATTGTGGCTGTTCGTATCTAAAGTGCGGACCGGTGTACCAAACTTTTGCTGGTAGCGCTCCCCGATCCATTCGGTTTTCCAACATGGCGCGCAATACACCTGCGGTACCTTCAGGCTTCAAAGTCAGGCTGCGGCCACCTTTATCTTCGAAGGTATACATTTCTTTTGAAACTACGTCGGTTGATTCTCCAACGCCCCTGACAAATAATGCAGTGTCTTCGAATATTGGAGTCTCTATGTATCCATAACCGGAGTTCCGTGGTGGAGTAGAAAGTGCATCACGAACAGCCAGCCAAAGCGCCGAAAACGGTGGCACTACGTCATAGGTTCCTTTCGGAGCCTTAAACAATTCACTCATAGCGCGCTCAAACCTTTAGCGATACGCAGTAAGTATTGATTGTTAGCCTTTTCGGTGGCCATGTCACTTGCTGGTCCATGTCCAGGAAAGACGAGCGCAGAATCAGCTAAATTCAAAACCACATCTCGAAGTGAGGCATCCATCGCTTGCGGCGAACTACCTGGCAAATCAGTTCGACCGATCGCACCGGCAAAAAGCACATCGCCTGTGAAAATGTGTTTGCGATCTGCCTCGAACTCAAACAGGATTGAACCTTGCGTATGTCCCGGCGCATGACGAATTGTGAATTTCATTCCAGCAAGCTCAAGGGACATGGCATCGGTAACTTCACGAGTATCTTCTGGTTCCGCAAAAACGTCGTCTGCTGCCATCATCTCCATCAACGCATTGCGAGTTTCAGTCGAGACTCCAGCACCAGGATCATTCAATAGAAACCGGTCGTCGCCATGTATGTATGCAGGGATTCCGTAACCACTCGCAACAGGAAAAATCGACCACATGTGATCTATGTGGCCGTGCGTGAGCATTGTGGCAACAGGCTTGAGGTTGTGCTCAGTAATGATTTCCCGAATGCCAGGAGCGCTGCCCATGCCAGGGTCGATGATCAGGCACTCGGAATTTGGACTCGCCGCCACCACGTAGCAGTTGGTCTGCCACGGACCGGCACCAAAACTCTTGATGAACATCTCGCCCCTGCTCTCGGAATTCCTCTAGGCTACCGCGATTTGGCGTTATTTCTGGGCACCGTAGAATGGTGACTTGTGCCATCAAAACGAGAACGAGAATTAGCCCGCGCTAGGTTCGAGCGCCAGCAAGAACGCCGTGCCCAACGGCGCGTACGCAATAGATACCTACAGATTTTAGGCGTAATTGTCGGTGTTGTCGCTATCTTTGCCTTGATCTCATTTCAAAGCAATTCACCCGACCCAATCGCAGCTCAACCAACTGATAGTGCGATTCCAGCACCAGCTGCAATCTCTACGAACGCACCTATTCCTGG
Organism: Actinomycetota bacterium; assembly: GCA_947476765.1. Classification (GTDB taxonomy): domain Bacteria; phylum Actinomycetota; class Actinomycetes; order S36-B12; family UBA5976; genus UBA5976. The sequence goes on along the minus strand of CANJRK010000054.1, from coordinate 2,699 downwards.
TTGCGAGACTCCGCCAGTGGTTCGTGCTAACAACATTACGTTTGGAAGCGCTACGGCCGATTTGCCTACAGCAAGTACATTCGCGATTGAAACTAATTGTGGATCAATTGCATTAACCGCGGATTCAAAGGCACCTACGACTGTGGGCACAATCGCTTGGCTAGTGAATTCTGGTTTCTACAACAACACTTCATGCCACCGATTAACAACTCAAGGAATTTTTGTTCTGCAGTGTGGTGATCCAGCTGGTGACGGTACAGGTGGTCCTGGATTCAGTTTTGCGGATGAGAATTTGCCAACTGCAGGTGCGGATGGAAACTACATTTACCCTCGCGGAACAGTTGCCATGGCCAATAGTGGGCCAAATACCAATGGCAGTCAATTCTTTTTGGTCTACAAAGACTCTCCGTTGCCTCCGAATTATTCAGTTTGGGGCAGCATTACAGCAGGATTGGACGTCCTGGATAACGTTGCAGCTGCGGGGGTTCTTGACGGTTCTTCTGATGGATTACCAAGCCAAGCGGTCGTTATTAAGAATGCTTCAACTACGCCATAATTGATACTGCAACTACAAGAGCCCTAATTGGGACCCGAAAAATAAGGACACGGCCATGACAACAAGCAACGAATTTGGATACGTAGACGACGAAGGCAACGTATTCCTAAATGGCACAGATGGTCCTAACAAAATCGGACAATACGCAGCTGGCGAACCTACCGATGGTTTAGCTTTTTTCACTAAGCGCTATCACGACTTGGTTTCGGAAATAGAGCTGGCAAGTGCTCGCCTTAAAGACGGTAAAGGCAACCTAGATTCCGTGACTGCTCTAGTTGAAAAAATCAATCAAACTTTAGAGTCCCCTAACTTGCTCGGTGATCTGGAAAAGCTCAAAGCCGGCAGAGATGCTTTGTTGGTTGGTTTCGAGGAACGCAAAGCGGCCGCAGCGGCCAAGAAGGCCGAAGTTAAAGCTGCTGCTCTGGCTAAGCGCGAAGAAATCGTGGTACTGGCTGAATCGTTGGCCAATTCAACTGCTTGGAAGGTTACCGGCGAAAAATTCAAAGAACTTCTTGATCAATGGAAAAAGTTACCAACAGGCGATCGTGGCAAAGAGCAGGAATTATGGAAGCGCTTCAGTCATGCTCGCTCGGCCTTCGATAAAGCCCGTCGCGCATACTTCTCAACTCTTGATGCTGGCCGTGCCGAAGCAGTAACTGCCAAGAAGGCAATGATTAAAAAGGCCCATGAGCTAGCTGATTCAACGGAATGGGCTGCAACTACTACCTCGTTTAAGAAGTTGATGGACGACTGGAAGGGCGTTGCGCGGGCAGCTAAGAATGATGAAGAAAAGTTGTGGGCAGATTTTAAGGCTGCGCAAGATAAGTTCTTTGCCAGTCGTAACGCTGCAAATTCAGTAAGAGACGAGGAATTCGGAAAGAATCTAGAAGTTAAGCTCGAACTTCTAAAGCGTGCTGAAGCATTACTTCCAATTACAAACGTTGATGCGGCTAAAGCAACTTTGCGCGAGATTCAGGAAGCCTGGGAAAAAGCCGGTCACGTTCCTCGCAACGACAAAGACAAAGTTGAGAAGCGACTTAAAGTTGTTGAGGACGCAATTCGCAAGGTGCAAGAAGAGCATTGGCACCGCACTAAGCCTGAGGTTGTGGATCGTGCTAATACTCTTGTTACTTCATTTGAATCCAGCATCGCCAAACTTGAAAAGCAAAAACTTGCTGCCGAAACTGCAGGGAAATCTGACGAAGCTGCCAAACTTGGCCTACAAATTTCACAAGCTCAAGGCTTGCTAGAAGCTGCTCGCTCCGGCGCTGCGACTTTAGGGTAATTGGCTAGACGCGATAAACGTCGTAAACTCCGTCAATTCCGCGCACTGCTCGTAGCACCTGGTTCAAATGTGATGGATCACCCATCTCGAATGTGAATCGCGATATCGCAACCCGATCCTTAGTGGTTGTTACTGAAGCATTCAAAATATTCACATGTTGATCTGAAAGTGCCCGAGTTACATCTGATAACAAACGAGCGCGGTCTAACGCCTCCACTTGGATATTTACCAAGAAAATACTGCTCTTGCCAGGGGTCCAGGCAACTTCAACTAATCGTTCTGGTTGGTCAGTAAGTGCTTTCGCGTTTACACAGTCTGTTCTATGAACCGTAATTCCTGAGCCTCTAGTCACAAAACCTAAAACTTCATCGCCAGGTACAGGTGTGCAGCATCGGGAAAGTTTCACCCAGGTGTCATCAGCGCCGATTACCGTAATGCCAGGATCTGGTTTCTCATCCCTTCGATGTGCCACGCGACTTGGCAAAACCTGTTCCGAGGCATCTTCGATCAATCCTTCATCGCCGCCGAGTGACACGGTTAAACGCGTGACGACAGTTTGGGCGCCCAGGTGCCCCTCGCCCACTGCGGCGTAAAGTGCACTTACGTCGGCATAGTTTGACTCCAGGGCCAACGTATTGAGCATATTGTTCGATAGCAGACGAAGTGGAATTCCACTCTTTTTCATTGCTCTAACAATTGCTTCTTTTCCAGTATCAATTGCCTCTTCGCGACGTTCTTTAGAGAACCAAGCTTTAATCTTAGATTTTGCCCGCGCGCTTGCAACTATGTTTATCCAGTCTCGCGAAGGTCCAGCAGAATCCGACTTATTAGTGATGATTTCCACATTGTCGCCGTTTG
>CANJRK010000053.1 GCA_947476765.1 Actinomycetota bacterium | reverse complement strand
GCACGGTTTCCAGTCATGCGTACTTTGGTTACCTCGGTGTCATATACAAACTTGACTCCATGTTTTGCTGCCGCACCTGCCATAGCAACTGGTAGCGCGTGCATCCCACCTTTTGGCGCAAATACGCCTGCAACCGAATCCATATACGCGATTACGGCGTAGATTGCCAAGGCATCATACGGCGATAGTCCGGCGTACATAGATTGAAACGAAAACACTCGTTGGGTTCGTTCGTCCTTTAAGTACTGCCCAACTTTTGGTGCTAATTTTCTGAATCCACCAAGCTTGATTAGGCGCGCCAAATCCATCGACAAAAGATCTAACGGTGAATCTATGTTGCGATCGATGAAATTCTTCATTTCATACTTGTATAGATCAGTAACGAAATCAACGTACTTTAGATACCCAGCGGCCTCGCTTGATCCAATTACAGTTTCAATCTCGGTGGCCATTTTGTTGGTGTCAGCATGTACATTTAAAACGCTGCCATCTTGGTAGAAGGCGCGATAAAGCGGAGCAACTGGTTCCAGGGTTAACCAGTCATCCAGATTTTCACCTAAGCAGTCAAAGGCATCAGCAATCAGGTCCGGCATTGTTAAAACCGTGGGACCAGTATCAAACTCAAATCCTTGATCACTAATACGGCCTGCCCGTCCGCCAGGGATACTTTCACGTTCCACTACGGTGACACTTCTTCCAGCTCCGGCAAGTCGCATTGCTGCGGAAAGTCCAGCCAAGCCGGCACCAACGATTACAACTTCGTCAGTCTTTCCAGTAACGGTGCGAGGGGAGCCAGGAATCCAGCGGGAAAAGTTATTCATAAATCAGGCAGCTCTCTCAGTAGCCAAAACCGCAAGCGCGGTAAGCGCAGAATGAGCATCAGGATCACTGATCTCATCTAATGCACTAAGGGCATTCGCTAAATAATGCGCAATTCGAGTTTCGATAAATTCTTGCGCGCCGCAGGATATTAATAACTTTTGAAGTTCAGATATAGTTGCGGCAGCTATATCCGCTGATCCCAAGTGCTCGTCAATAAATTTCTTTTCAGCCGAAGTTGCTGTGGCGTAGGCATGGGCTATTAACATAGTTTGCTTGCCTTCACGCAAATCATCGCCCGCAGGTTTGCCTGTAATTTCCGCATCACCAAATACGCCAAGCAGATCATCACGCAGCTGAAACGCCTCGCCAAGTGCTAAACCATATCTGCTCAAAACTTTCATTAAATCCGCACTTGCACCCGCAATCGTTGCACCCATGTGTAGCGGCCGCTCGATGGTGTACTTGGCACTTTTGTATCGAATCACAGTTTCGGCACGTTCTTGCGTAATGTTGCCGCGAACTTGCTCAAGTAAATCTAGATATTGCCCACTCATCAATTCAGTTCGCATAATGTCGTAAATGGATTTTGCACGATTGATTTGTTCTGCTTCTAGTCCACTGGTTAGCAGCATTTCATCAGCCCACGACAACGCTAAATCACCAACCAAAATAGCGGAGCCCTCGCCAAATAGTTTTGCGCTCCCAGACCAAGAGTTTGCTATGTGCGTGGCTTCGAATTGCTTATGTACAGCAGGTTGACCTCGACGAGTGTCGCTTGCATCCATAACGTCATCATGTATCAAGGCGCAGGCTTGCAATAACTCAAGACTGGTACATGCTTTTAGCAAAGCGTCGCTGTCAATTCCACCAGCTGCGCGATAGCCCCAGTATGCAAATGCCGGTCGCAGTCGTTTGCCACCAGAGACTAATCCTTGCAAGGAATCAATTAGCGGCAAGGTATCAGGGGACACCTCAGACATTAATTGGCGATGCGAATCTATAAACTCTTCAAGCGTTTCTTGCACTCGCTCGCGCAGCCGACCAACGTCCAGCGGGTTAATGTCCACTAGTTCAGGGTATGCGCTAGTCAAGGATGGCGCACTTTCAGCCTAGGTGGGTTCAGCAATATTTGAGTAGGTAGAACAATAGTGACATGACCTTCCACGAGTACTTGGCACAGTGGTCTCGACTGCACGGTTCAAGCGCGCCTAAGGGCCTGGTGCGAATTTGGTTGCGAATTGCATTTAGTTGCGCCACACCATTTATTCGATTTAACCCAAACCTGATAACAGTAAGTGCCATTGTGCCGATGGTGGCGGCTATCTATTTGGTGAATCTGGATGATCCTAGATATGGCTTGGCGAGCGCGTTAGTCCTACTAGTCGGTTTTATCGACAACTTTGATGGCATAGTCGCCGTGCGAACTAATCGGGCAACTAAGTGGGGAGCTTTCCTAGATGCCATAGTGGATCGAATTGTTGACGTCTGCATCGGATTATTGTTCATCGTAATTGGCGCGCCACTTGAGATTGGAATTCTAGCAATCTCGTTTGCGCTGGTTCATGAATATATGCGCGCTCGAGCCGGCGGCTTGGGACATCACGAAGTAGCAACGATTACTGCAGCCGAAAAGCCAACTCGAATTGCGTTAGGCGTTATGTTCCTTTTAGCTAGCGCAATCTATCCGGCATCTGCAACAGAGCTAGCTACCTTTGCCACAGTAACTTGGGCAGTTGTTGGGCTAATTGGATTTGCACAACTTATGCGCGCCTATCGTAAGTTGCTAAAGAAGTAAGAAGTTAAGCTCGGCCAATGTGATTGGCAACAATTTCAGCGGACATCCCCACGAGCGGCAAGCCTCCGCCTGGATGTGATGAGCCGCCAACTAAATACAAATTTGGAATCTTGGTTACATTCTCGGGGCGCAAGAAAGCTGAACGCATGCCATTACTTGAAGTTCCGTAGATGGATCCGCCAGGTGCCATAGTGTTTCTTTCCAAATCCGCAGGTGAGGATGCCGCTTGCCATGTAATTCGATTAGTCACGTCCACGCCACGAGCGGCCAGAGTTTGCAGAATTTGATCGGCGTAGTTCTCCTTAAGTTCTGGCTGATTCCAGTCCATGCCACCAGCCACATCATGACGGGGAGCATTGACTAGTACGAACCAGGATTCTTTCCTGTAAGGCGTCATTTTTGAATCAGATGGCGAGCATATATAGATAGTTGGATCAACAACTGGCTTTGCTTTGCTTGTATAGCCAAAAACCGAATCGAATTCAGCATCATAATTTTGCGGAAAAAAGACATTGTGATGTTCAAAGTCAGGAGTCTTGCCATTAACCGCAACCAAAATGGAAAATCCAGAAAGTGATGGCGTGGATTTTGCTAGTGAATTACGCGCAGGTCTAGTTAGCTGTTGCGCCCTATGACTAAGCAAAGATCCGTAGACCAAACTGGCATCAGCATTTGCCACCACTATGTCGGCTGAAACAAATCTGCCACCAACCAATGTCACGCCTGAGACTTTAGGTTCAGTTGCAATATTTTCTACTGTGCTGGAAAACTCAAAATTGACACCCAAATCAATTGCTCTTTGGTAAAGCGCGCGGCCAAGTTCGCGAAGCCCGCCAGAAACGTGATATGCCCCAAACATCTGTTCCACGTATGGAACCGTGGCTAGTGCAGCGGGGGCTTGTCTGGGATCAGATCCTGTGTATGTTGCATACCGATCAACCAGAGTTAGTAGTCGGGGATCTGAAATGTAGTGCTGGGCCATTTCACGTAAAGTTTTAGTTGGACTAATGGTTCGTAGATCGCCTATTCGCCACGACATCGATACCAAACTTTTCATGCCATGTAACTCAGACTCCAAAAACGGTTTGCGGGTAACGGCCCACATTTTGGCAGCGCGACGCATGAACTCGCGCCACTGTAAAGCGCTTTCGCCACCTAAGGCATCACCAATAGCTTCGGCACATCTACCAATTCCGACACCCGGCATCTTTAGTACCGTGCCATCAGCAAACTGGTATCTAAACGCAGTTTCTAGATCTACTAATTCAATTGAGTCTTCGAGGGCCGCACCGGTTTTAAGGAATAAGTCTCGATAAACCGCGGGCAGTGTCAGCAGGCTCGGACCCGTGTCAAAAACGTGGCCGCCTTGGGAAACTACCCCTAATTTTCCGCCCCAGGTTTCATTGTGTTCCAAAACGGTTACGGCGTGACCCTTGCTGGCGAGCCGAGCCGCGCAGGCCATACCGCCCATGCCCGCACCAATTACTACTACGTTAGCCACACACTTACTTTAGGTCCCGTGACTTCCAAGTGTTAGTTCCGCGTAGGTGGCGCCACCAAGAGACGCAATTGAGCCACGTAAAAGCCAGAATTGAAATTGGATGCCACAAAATTTCGGGCAGGACTCGACTACCCGTGACTTTTGCTGAAATCAGGCGACTTATTAGGCCAAAGCCAAAAGCGGCCACGGCTAACCAGGTCTGTCCAGTGAATAGTCCCATTAGTGGAAACAAGTAAACAAATATGAAAAACACATTTACAAAAATTGTGCCAAAGATTCCGCCAAATGCCTTCCACAGACTCTTTGCATAGCCAGAAATTAAATCTTGGTCAGTGCGATACATATGACATGTCGCAATCTTGGAACCATCAATCACAGAGCCGGTGAATCCAGATCGATAGAAACTGCGGAGTAACTCAATGTCATCAAATACTTGTGCCTTTACCGAGGCATGTCCGCCAGCGGATTGATAGGAAGTATTTTTACAAACTAAGAACTGGCCATTGGCAACAGCCAAACTCGATCGGCTAGTGTTCCTGGTTAGATAAAGCGGCACGGTAGCCAGCCATGACCATTGCAAAAGTGGTTGCACTAAACGCGCTAGGGAAGTGGTGGCAATTTGGCGCGGGTAAGGACTAACTAAATCCAACTCGTACTTCTGCATGGCCGAAATCGCACTAGCGACCGCAGTAGCTTCGAGTGCCACATCACAATCTAAAAAGACTAAGTAATCTGCTGATTTTGTTTCAGCCAATCGGTGGCACGCCCAATTCTTACCAAGCCAACCCGCAGGTAATTCAGCTGCACCTGACATCACAGTAAGTCTTGGGTCCTGGATGCCACTTACCATTTGCAGCGTTGCATCACTTGAATCATCGTCCAAAACGAAAACTTCAAAATTAGCTAACATCTCTTGGTTTAGGGCACTGGATACGCATTCGGAGATGTTCAACTCCTCATTTCGGGCTGGAATCAGAATGCATACGGTTTCGGATATCGAAACCGGAACTGGCTTGATCAACCAAAAACTATTTAATGCTGCGTGCAGTGCCAACAATCCAGAAATGACTACCGCGATAAGAATTAACGTCGTTGCCATTTGACCCATACCCAAGGAAATAGCACAATGCCCATTCCGATTAACCCCGACCAAGCAACGGCCGGTTGGTTAAAGAATGGCGAAACTGGAACAACGTTTACCAAAAAATTTCCCAACCAGACCCACATTAAGGATGCGTACGGCACCAGGTTTGATACATCCCGAGCTGCTGGTTGCTTGCTGAATCCAACTAGAGCAAATAACAGGGCAGCCGAAGCAAACCACCCAAAGAAATTTGAGATCGGAATTTCAGTGGTGGCGATACCGCTACTGAACCAAGTCCAATAACCTTCATTAACCATTTGCGGATCGAGATACAGATCCCACGTTGCCATTAGTAGTGCGCCGATGAGCACGGCCTTGATTCTAGATTTAGTTAGGTCTTGGGTGACCAGCCAGACTGGGTAAAGCATCATGAACCAAGCAAGTGGTATCAGTAGCGGTACTTGCAGCAAAGTTGGCCCAAGTCGAACCTGGTCGTACTCGTAGCTACCAAATGGAAATCCAGTACTGACACCGAACACTTCAATTAGAAAAGTAACTATTACTGCGATCGTGATTAATCTTGTCAAAAATTGCAAACCGTACCGAGCCGTGGCGTGCAGTGCGGATGCAGTTGCGAATGCTAAAACTCCGAGAATGGTTAAGGCATCGCGAGTGGACCCCGAAACTAGTGCCCAAGAAATATTTGCCAGAACAGTGATTGCCGCCGCACCAGCCGAAAGCTGGAGCGTTAAATTCCCATGTTTACTTGTCATGATGGGCTACTGCGGTTTTTATAGATATTTCCCAAGTTGATTCCAGCGAATGTACCTGACAAGTTAGTGACTTTAAATCTGGCGAATAATTCTTCGGAGTACCAGCCAGTTTCATGAGTTCTAGCAATTACCGCCGCATGAGGTTTCTGGCGAACCGAGAATGCAGTAATACTGTCATTGTCTTGCCAGATACTAAAAGTTCCCTGCAGACCAATTGGAGCTTCACCGATGCCCAAGCTAGTGATCAAACCTGGTGTGGCATTTAAATCCTTCGAGACTGGTGGCACACTTCGCCAAAACTCCCGCCACCATTTCGGCTTAATGGCAGCCCGCGTTAATGCCGCAGTTAAGCCATCCCATCTTTCTGGGTTTGGAGTTCCAAATGGCTGCTTGCCTGCCCAAGTGCCCTTAGCTGATAGCGGTTGCATT
>CANJRK010000052.1 GCA_947476765.1 Actinomycetota bacterium | reverse complement strand
TCAACATGCTTCCAAAGGATGCCGTGATCTTCTTCGTGCATACAGATTGCATTTTCGATTACTTTTACATCTCCGCGTGGAGTTAAGAGTGCTACATCTTTATAGATGATCTCGCCAAGGCAATCACAACCCAAAGTTAGCGAATTGGTGTAACTTCCTAGGCCAAATTCGCCAGTGTCAAAAGCGTTCTTCCGATAAGTTCCTTGGCTTGGGTCGCCGTAGGGGATAACTAGTTCAGCAATGGACATTCGATAACCGATTCTGCGTTCAACCCCATTGTCATCGAATCGCACATCATGAATAACTAAGCCTTCGCGATGATCCCAACCCACACGAAAATTCCAGCGTTCCCAATTAACTTTCCAGCCATCGATCGTGCAAGACGCACCATCTTTTTGCACGATCTGTAGATCATTTAATTTGACTCCACCACCAGTTTGGGAAATCCGGTAATCGCCAGGAGTCATTGGAATCGGAGTTGGGTCATTATCTTCAATGCCGACCACTTGTTCGGACTGTAAATCAACGATTGCGTACAAGCCGTTAATTGGATGCGCGTAAACATTTGATTCCGGTGTTGGTCGTAACCACATTGGAGTCCAAACTAACCGGCGGCCATCATCTAAATATTTTGGAATCTGGGCACCTATTGGCCACGTCTCGACATAGACCTGAGTATCCGGATCAGTTATGCCACGCTTTTTAAGTGCGGCTCTAACGCCTTCGTCACGCAAAACTGCTGCAACAGCTAATTCAGATTCGGTAATTACAACTGGCGCCTTAGCTCCAACTATTAAATCCCAACTGACCGGTTTGCCCGATGTTGAAATGACGCCTTCATAAACTTCAGCGTTTAGGCGATCTAATACGGTTAGCCGAGCCAAACGCTCTAACGCATCGCCAGATTTCCAATCAAGAACTTTTGTTTTGCTTGGCTCTTCAAGTTGGCAGGTAATTACGAAATGATTCTCGCCAATTCCCCAACTAGTCCGTGCCCCAGTTATAACGGCTTGCAGTTCTGCAGGGCTTAAGGGGTCTAATGGATGAATCGATGAAAACCCTTTTGACATGCGGCCAATTCTAGGCAAAATCCGAAATTCTAGGCCAGTTTTCTCAAATGATTTCCAATTTTGAGGTATTTAGGTGGCTTAGGTCACTAATCTGACAAACAGCACTTCTTGATCACTAATTTAGTCAGGAGATCCAATGTCGGTTCAGGGTATCGATGTCGCAGATTTAACTACCTCTGCAGCACTAGAGGAAAAGAAAAAACTTCGAAAGCACTTCGGTCGCTTTGATATTTTCTTCTTCCTAATATGCACGATTGTCGGTGTAGACACCATCGGCCAGATGGCATCAAACGGAGCCCAAGGATTCTTGTGGCTTATTTTTATGTGCGTATTCTTTTTCATTCCATATGGTTTGTTTACTGCAGAACTTGGTTCAACCTTTACTGAAGAAGGTGGACCATATGTTTGGACTCGTATGGCATGGGGCCGCAAGGTCGCTGGATTAAATTCAGTTTTTTATTGGTTCTCGAATCCAGTTTGGATTGGTGCCACACTTGCGCTCCTAGCTATTCAAACTGTTTCGGATTACTTCTTTAACATTCCAGCTGGAAGTCTCTTGTCATATAGCGTCGGCATGATCTATATCTGGTTCTCGGTGTTCTCCGCAGTACTTTCCTTCGGTATTGGAAAATGGATTCCGACCATAGGTGCATTCAGCCGAATTGCCATGATCGGATTATTCGCAATCACTACTGTGATCTATGGCATCCAAAACGGCCTGCACTTCCCGTCGGCTGGTGACTGGACTCCGACTTGGCCAGCTTTCATTGCGCTAGTTCCACTTGTCTTCTACAACTTGGTTGGTTTCGAGATGCCAAGTTCTGCGGGAGATGAAATGAAGAACCCACAGCGCGATGTACCTTTCACAATCATGCGGGCAATGATTACTTCAATTTTGCTTTATGGCTTGCCAGTACTTGCAATTGTGATGGTAATTCCAGCAGATGAAATTTCCGGAGTCTCTGGATTTCTGGATGCTATTGCAAAGGTCTTTACGGTTTATGGTTCTGCTGCAGATGTGATGCTAAAGGTCATGGCATTCACATTCATCATGGCGCTGGTTTCTAGCGCAAGTGCTTGGTTAATGGGAGCCGACCGCACCGAAGCTATCGCTGCGATCGATGGTACGGGACCTATGTGGCTAGGCAAGTTCTCATCACGCTTTGGAACACCAGTGAATGTGAACATGGCATCAGGAATTATTTCTACTCTGGTGTTTGTGGTTGCTCAAAAACTTGGTGACGGAGATGCATCAGTTTCGTTCGGCATTATGATCGGCATCGTCTTGCTATTTACTAATTTGAGTTACCTGGTAATTTTCCCAACGGTTATCAAGTTACGTAAATCCCATGGACATGCGAATCGGCCTTACCGAATTCCTGGTGGCATGGCTGGTGTTTGGGTAGTTGGAATCATCACAACGTTCTGGTCTGCTTTCGCATCGCTAACTGGAATTTTCCCTGGATTACTTTCCAACGGAATGCTGCTTGATGATTCAGCATTACCTGATGGTGTAACTCGTGGTCAGTACACAAGTTACGTATTTACCGCCATTGCAATAACACTTGTAGTTGGCGTGATCTTCTACATCCTTGGTGGGACAACGCGCAAGGATCTAGTTAAGGATCCAGAAGTCCCAGTCGAATAAGTGATTAAAAAGCAAAGCCCCATTGGTCATAGCGACCTCTGGGGTTTTGTTTTGCTTGCAAGAGCGGAGCGAAAGGAGCGGGTGACCTTGTCAATCGATTATTCGATTGACAAATGAACATTGGCGAACCTTCGGTTCGATCCCGGTCACCTGTGACCATTCGAGCGTGATTCAAATCTTTTGATTTGAATCAAATAAACACTGTCCGGTGGTCACCCGCGGAATGAGTGGAGCGATCCAAGTTTGGCGAAGCCAAACCTAGTAAAAATTGTGCGGGCTCTCTTGGTTTCGCTAGAAAGCAAGAGAGCGGGTGACCGGGATCGAACCGGCATGGCCAGCTTGGAAGGCTGGGGCTCTACCATTGAGCTACACCCGCGAGGCCAATCTTTCAATTAGCCAGAATTTAGACTATCGCATGATTTCTACTACAATCGAACAGCAAGATCGGGGCGTAGCGTAGTGGCTAGCGCGCCTGCTTTGGGAGCAGGAGACCGAGAGTTCGAGTCTCTCCGCCCCGACTCGTAGTTGTGGAGTCCGCCTTATTTGTTAGGGCGGGCTCTACACATTAAACGCCTAGTAAGTAGGAGAGCCGTGAAGAGCGCCGTAGAAAATATTTCCCCATCTCGAGTCAAGATCACAGTTGAGATGCCATTTGCTGATTTACAACCAAGTTTGGATTCGGCTTACGCGCGCATTGGCGCTCAAGTAAATATCCCAGGATTTCGCAAGGGCAAGATTCCTACCCGCATCATCGACCAACGTGTTGGCCGCGGGGCTGTTCTTGAAGAGGCAGTAAACGACGCAATTCCTTCTGGCTTAGCTCAAGCTCTAATCGAGAATGAAATTGTTCAACTTGGCCGCCCAGAAGTAGATGTCACAACTCTTGATGAAGAAGCCGGCCTAGTTTTCACTGCTGAATTAGATGTGCGCCCAGAATTTGAATTGCCAAAATTTAGCGACCTAAAAGTCGTCGTTGACAATGCTGAAGTAACTACGGATCAAGTAGAAGAACAACTTACTGGATTACGTGGACGTTTTGGAGCGCTCATCGAAGTGAGTCGCGCAGCAAAAGATGGTGACGTCTTGCTGGTTAATCTAAGTGGCGATCACGAAGGTCAAGAAGTTGAAGAACTTGCAGCGACTGCATTTAGTTACGAACTTGGATCCGATGACATGGTTCCAGGCTTTGATGATGCAGTACGTGGCGCAAAGGCTGATGAAGTTCGGCATTTCCTTTTCACTCCAACTGCTGGCCAGTGGGCTGATAAAGCAATCACTGTCGAAGTTACGGTTACAGCAGTCCGCGAGCGTGAACTTCCAGCTGCTGACGATCAGTTTGCACAACTTGCAAGTGAGTTTGACACCATAGGTGAACTACGCGAAGACATTCGCACTCGACTTGGACGGGTGCGGCTAATTGAACAGGCTTACCAGGCGCGTGATTTAACTCATGATGCATTAATGGAAGCCGTGAAGATCGATCTGCCAGAGCGCACAATTCAAGATGAAATTGATGCCCACTTTGACGATGGACATGGTGATGATGCACATCGCACCGAGTTCGAAACCAATACGCGCAGCGGCCTTAAGTCCCGCCTAATCTTGGACAAGATTGCCGAAACCGAAGACCTGCAGGTCAATGATGCTGAACTTTCCCAGTGGCTAGTTCAGGAAGCACAGCGCTACAACATGGCTCCAGATCAGTTCGCTGATCAGCTAGTTCAATCCGGCCAAGTTCAAGGCGCAGTTTCCGAAGTGCGTCGCGCCAAGGCGTTGGCTCATGTACTTGAGAGCGTTGCAGTTGTTGATAAATCAGGCAACAAGATTGACCTAGAGTCAGTTCTTCGTGGCGATCAATCCGATGAAGATTTTGATGCCGAATTCGACGCTGACTCTGATGAGGAAAACTTCGAAGCCGACGAATAGTCAGGCTCGAAGCGAGTAAACACCGCGAGGCCGACGAATAGTCGCAATGCAAGGAATGACTTTGAACCCTTGTGAAAAGGCGGGCTTCGGCCCGCTTTTTCTATTCCGCCAAAATCTTGCAGAATCTGGCGCATTGGTCCAACGCTAGGAGCGAACAAAGCCATGTCGCCCATGCCAATGTCAGGCTCACCCCTTAGTGTTTAGTTGTTACTAAAACTTTTAGGAGTAATTGTGAGCGGCATCGAGGTCCCGGGGTTAAATCTTCCGGAAGCACGCACCCCGTCCCCAACAGGTCAGCAGTTCGGCGACTCGGTTTACCAGCGCCTTTTGCAAGATCGCATCATTTTTCTCGGCACCCAAGTTGCTGATGAAATGGCAAATGCAATCTGCGCCCAGATCCTGCTCCTTGCTGCCGATGATCCAGAAAAAGATATTTTCCTTTACATAAATTCCCCAGGTGGATCGATCAGTGCAGGCATGGCAATTTATGACACTATGCAGTTTGTCAAGAACGACGTTGCAACTGTTGCAATGGGTCTAGCTGCTTCGATGGGTCAGTTCCTGTTATGCGCCGGTGCCCCAGGCAAGCGCTACTCCTTGCCACACGCCCGCATCATGATGCACCAACCATCAGGCGGCATCGGTGGAACTGCCGCTGACATCAAGATTCAAGCTGAGCAAATGAAATTCACCAAGGCAACGATGGCAGAACTAATTGCCGAGCACACTGGTCAATCCATTCAAACTGTTACTGATGATTCTGATCGTGACCGTTGGTTTACCGCACAAGAAGCAAAAGACTATGGCTTCGTCGATCATGTTGTGCGCAGTGCGCGCGATGTGGCTGGCGAAGGCGGAACGGCATAAGGCAGACTCATGGATTACTCACCGCAATCGCGCTACATACTTCCTAGTTACATCGAACGCACTCCACAAGGCGTGCGCGAGTACAACCCTTATGCAAAGTTGTTCGAAGAGCGCATCATTTTCCTAGGTGTCCAGATTGACGATGCATCCGCTGACGATGTCATGGCCCAGTTATTGGTACTTGAGTCACTTGATCCAGAACGTGATATCCAGATGTACATCAACTCACCAGGTGGTTCGTACACCGCGATGACTGCAATTTATGACACCATGCAGTTCGTTAAGTGCAATGTCCAGACCGTTTGTTTGGGACAAGCGGCATCAGCTGCATCAGTGTTGCTTGCTGCTGGAACTCCTGGCAAGCGCTTTGCGCTTCCACATGCTCGAGTTTTGATTCACCAGCCATACACCGAAGGTGGCGGCCAAGGATCTGACATTGAAATTCAAGCTAATGAAATTTTGCGTATGCGTGATGAAATGGAAGGTATCTTCTCTCATCACACTGGGCGCTCAGTAGAAGAAATTCGTCTCGACATGGATCGCGACAAAATTCTTACTGCCCCCCAGGCCAAGGAGTACGGCATCATTGATCAGGTGCTAACTTCGCGGGTTCCGCTTAACAAATAGCACTTTTCTGGGCGTGTACGCCAAGGGAAACCGCTTATTTCAAGGTACTTTAGTAAGACGCTCGAAGTATCTGTCCACACTTATTCCCCCGGGAGGTGACCACTATGGCTCGTATCGGCGAAAGTGGCGACCTGTTGAAGTGTTCGTTCTGCGGCAAGAGCCAGAAGCAGGTCAAGAAATTGATCGCTGGCCCTGCGGTATACATCTGTGACGAATGCATTGACTTGTGCAATGAAATCATTGAAGAAGAATTAGGCGAGTCAGTAAACCTGGGTTGGGATGAACTTCCTAAGCCACG
>CANJRK010000051.1 GCA_947476765.1 Actinomycetota bacterium | reverse complement strand
TTGCTGGGCCATACCCAACGAACTTAACTCAGTACCAAACATTGGACGATTCGCGGCATAAGCAACGGCAGCTTCGTGCGCCCGTCGTGCCGCACCTAACCAACGCATGCAATGAGTTAGTCGAGCTGGGCCTAATCGAACTTGAGCATTAACAAAGCCTTCGTCTACTTGTCCAAGGACTGAATCATCAGATACTGCACAATCTTTAAAGTCCACGACACCGTGACCACCAGTAAATGCACTATCTAAAGTGTCTAGGCTGCGAACAACTTTCATTCCAGGGTTATCGGAATCAACCAAGAACATAGTTGCCCCACCAGAAGTTTTGGCCATAACTATTGAGAAGCCAGCTCCATCAGCACCAGTGATCAACCATTTATTGCCATTAATTATCCAGCCGGTCTTAGATTTCTCGGCAGTTGTTGAAAGCAAGTTAGGGTCTGCGCCTGCACCTGGACTTGGTTCGGTCATAGAAAACGAAGATCGGATTTCGCCCCGCGAAAGCGGTCCTAAGTACTTGGCTCGCTGTTCCGGTGTTGCGATTTTGTGTAGGAGCAAGATGTTGCCTTCATCAGGCGCTGCACAGTTCAAAGCAGTTGGACCAAGCAGGCTGCGTCCGCTTTCTTCCAAGATCACGGCCTGAGCAACGTGATTGAAGCCATGACCGCCAAATTCTTTTGGCGCAGTAGGGGCAAATACTTTTGCCGCGCGGGCCTTGTTTTGAAGGGCAACGCGCAGATCTGGATTGATGCCATGTGAGTCAGGATTCAACTCTGGTTCATGCGGAATAACTTCATCATTAACAAACTTACGTACCCGCAATGCGAACTCTTTAACTTGCGGATCTTTATCAAACTCATAGCTCATGTGAGGAATCCATAACAATAGTTTTCGTATTCCCTATTGTATCTTCCGTTATGCTTTAGGGAATTACTTCTCACGCATTAGGGCTAGCCGAAATGACTGATTCGACACCAAAAGGTTCACTAACCTTTGAGGCCCTGACTCTACTTCGTGACGAAATCATTCAAGGCAAAATTCGCCCAAATGAGAGATTGATTGCAGCTGACTTGGCTGAGCGCTTAAAGACCTCACGCACCCCAATTCGCGAAGCATTACAGCTACTCGAAGCCGAGGATTTAGTTATTGCAGCTAAACGCGGCTATGTAGTGCGCGAACATACTCGAGATGAAATTGTCGAAATATATGAAGTTCGCGCAGCGCTAGAAGGAATGGCAGCGCGCCTAGTCGCGCAAAAGCCAGGAACGGCAACAGCAAAAGCTATTGAGACAATTGGCGCACATAAAGATTCACTAATTACTTCAAACGATCGCAAACTAATTGTTGACTTGAATGATGAATTCCACGCAGCGATCTTCATTGAATGTGGCAACACCCGGCTGGCAAGAATTAATCGCAGCAACAGTCAGCACTTCTTTAATTATCGAATTGCTGAGATGTACACCAAAGAAGAAACCAAAGTTTCAATTAAGGGCCACGCCTTAATTCTCAAAGCTATTAAGAATCACGATCCAGACGCAGCCGACGCAGCTGCCCAGCAACATGTTTTCGATGCGCTCGAAGTTACGTTGTTAAAGCTACGTTAATTAAGTGTTGCCATTAATGGTGATACCACCGTCAACAGTAATTGTTTGTCCGGTGATGTAGCTCGAGTCTGCAGACATTAAGAACAGTACAACTTTGGCAATCTCACTCGGTTCAGCGAGTCGTTGCTGTGGTATCCGAGCAGTCAGCGCAGCTTCTGACAGGCGCCCATCTTTTATGCCACCAGCAACCATCTCGGTTCGAGTCCAACCAGGTGCAACTGCATTAACTCGAATGTCGCGATTGGCCCATTCCAGCCCAAGGGTCCGAGTTAATCCTTCGAGGCCAGCTTTTGCAGCGGTGTATCCGGCACGACCTGCGATTCCAACGCTGCCTGCAATCGATCCGACGTTAACAATCGTTGCGCCTTTAGATCTTTCTAAGTCGGCAAACGCTGCTTGACTGCATTTGAAAACTCCACTTAAGTCAGTATCAATTACGGTATTCCAGTCAGCTTCGCTCAACACTTCGGATTCATCACGAATGATTACTCCTGCACAATTGATTAACGAATCTAATGAAGTGAATTCATTTCTTATCTCTGCGATTACTGAATCGATGGAAGATCGATCGCGAACATCCATAATTTTTCCAACGGCTTTACCTGGTCCAATGCTCAGGCCGGCAACTGCGCTGTCGATGGCAGTAGCATCGCGTCCTGTTATGACAACATTCCAACCAAGTACAACTAGCTCTTTACTAATCGCCAGGCCGATACCTTTGGCACCGCCAGTTACTAGCGCAGTCTTCACAACCGACTACTTGCGGTAACTACGAACCACGAATGGTTCCATATCGATTTCTGGTGTGCGCCCAGCAATAATGTCAACGATTGCAGCACTGGAACCACTCGACATAGTCCAGCCCATGTGACCATGTCCAGTGTTATAAAACAGATTCGTATGCTTCTTTCCCTTGCCAATAATTGGTGGACCATCTGGTGTCATTGGACGCAAGCCTGCAGTCATTGAGCCACCATCCCAATCTGCAGCATCTGGCCAAAGCTCTTTTGCAGTTGACCGAATCGCAGAAAAATCTTCGGGCTTGTGAGACTTATCAAAGCCGGAGAATTGAGCAGTCGACGACATGCGCAGCTGATCACCCATAGGCGACCAGGCAACCAAAGTCTTTTCATCCACACCACCAAGTTCAGGTGCTTTTGATTTGTCCTTGATATCAAAAGTCATTGAGAAACCCTTGGCTGGATAAACGGGCAAGTCTTGGCCGACGGTGCGCGAAAGTTTTGGACTCCAAACACCCATTGCCAGCACGTAGTTATCTGCGGTTAACAAACCTTGATCGGTCTGTAGTCCAGTTATGCGATTGCCATCTGCAACAAATGATTTAGCAGTAACGCCAAGTTTGAACTCAACGCCTTTACGGATCAAAAGTTCAGTTAGTTTGCGGGTAAAGAGTTCTGAGTTACCGCTGCCATCGTTAGGTGCATGAATTGCGCCAGCGAGTTCAACTGTTGCATTTCCAAATGCTGGATCAACAGCAGCAAGGCCCTTCATGTCTAACCGCTCAAGCTTTTGACCGTTGTCAGTCAGTAATTTCATTTTGCCCATGCCAAGTTCTAGCTCAGCAGCATCGCGATACAAGTACAACAAGCCTTTATCTACGCCTTGGTAGTCGATGTTTTCGGCAAGTGCGATCTCATCAAGTTTGGTTTGGCTGTAATCACATAAATGCATTTTTGCCAAGGTGTTTATTGCAGCACGCTCGGATGTGCATTCGCGCATGAACTGTAATCCCCACCAGAGGAATCGTGGATTTAATGTGGGCTTGACTCGTATGGAAGTCTTCTCGCCAAACAAGGAACGCACCAACATTTTTGGTGCTGCCGGTGACGCCCAGGCAAAGCAATGGCCCGGCGCAATTAAACCTGCATTAACCGCAGTTGCTTCCGCTCCAACATGTGATGCCTTATCGACAACTACAACTTCGTGACCTTCTTGAACTAAGTAGTAAGCAGTCGTAACACCGACAACGCCACCACCAACAACAATCGTGCGCACCAGAATCTCCTTGGGTTTAACTAACGACAGTCTTTCAGCAAATTCCCTGATAGTCATGAGGAACGGCTGCGTTATATACATAAGTGATGAAATTAGCCCAATCAAAGACTGGCAAACCCGTGGCCGCTTCAATGGCTTTGCTGTAAGGCGGAAGATCACTGCATTCCAACATAAATGCCCGAATCTTGGGATTGCACTTAACTGCGTCTTGCGCTGCTTTCACTGCTTCGGCTCGCATCTTGTCTTCATCCAATGTGCCAAGTTCTTTCAAGATCACATCGTTGAAATGTGAGTAAGTTTCCATACCCTGAATAGTCAGTCGGGAGGTGTCACTGATCCCTGCACCCGACAGCAGTTCATCAGTTAGCGAAGCCGAGTTAGCTGTCAGAATGCCGATGTGATGTTCCTTGCCAAACATGTTCAGCAGCATTGGGATTTGCACCAAGCTAGTTAGAAACACTGGGATGTTTACCTGGCTGGCAACAAATTCTTGATAGGCAGCCATAAAGCCACAATTACCCGTGATTGCCCGCACACCTTCGGCTTCCAACTTCTTAGCGGCATCAGCCATGATCTGGGCGTAACTGTCGCCATTTCCGCGCAATACATCTGCACCCGATACACCCTTCACTGACTCGTACCGCACAGGAAAAGGAAAGGTTCCTGCGTTGTTTAAGTCACCGGGGATAAATGGAATGTGCCATTCTGCGCACAGCATGCCGATGGCATAACCGTAAGCAACTTGACCGGCTCTGGCTTGGTAAATCATTGCGCCCCCAAAATCGCGAGTTTGCATACATTACTGCATGCACTAATCATTCTTTTCCTTAAAAGTCCCCAAGTCAAGCCTGTTTTGCTACTTGCCAATGTTGGCAGGCGCGTGGAAGAGTGCAATCATGAGCGTTTCGCGGTTTCTGCCTGACTTTGCCCCGATCTCGCCATTTAGCCGATTATCTGAATCTGGAATCTTGGATTCCGGGACTTCTCCAATGTCAGATGAATCTGTAATTGAAGCACTTCGCTACATGATGCTCACCAGAGTTTTTGACGACAAAGCAACAAGTATGCAACGCCAAGGTCGCTTTGGAACGTTTTCTTCGGTGCGCGGCCAAGAAGCTTCAGTAGTAGGCGCCGCAACTGCACTTGATCCTGCAAAGGATTGGATAGTTCCGCAATATCGCGAATTTCCAGCACTGATTCGGCACGGGTATCCAATTGAAAACTTTGCACTTTACTTCATGGGTAATCCCAAAGGCGGAACTATTCCACCTGAAGTAAACATGCTGCCAATGCAAATTTCCTTAGCTGCTCAAATTCCACAAGCAACTGGTTTGGCCTGGGGTTTAAAGATGCAAGGCGGTGATGGCGTAGTAATAACGTTCTTTGGTGATGGCGCGTCCTCCGAAGGTGACTTTCACGAAAGTTTAAATTTGGCGGGAATTATGAAAGCGCCAGTAATTTTCTTTTTACAAAATAATGGTTGGGCTATTTCAACACCGCGCGAAAATCAAACTGCGGCTCGATCCTTTGCCGAGCGCGCATTGGGTTATGGCGTCGAAGGCGTAATTGTTGATGGCAACGATTTATTGGCTGTCCATGAAGTCACTTCGCAAGCTGTTGCAAAAGCACGCGCTGGTGGTGGACCAACTTTGATTGAATCTGTTACGTATCGCACGGGTGCACATAACACTGCTGATGATCCAACTCGTTATGTAGATCAACAGGAACTTGAAAAGTGGCAGCAAAAAGATCCCGTAGAGCGAATTAAGAATTATTTGCGAAGCCGGGGAATTTGGAATGAAACTCTAGAGCAAGAAATGCTCGATAGTTGCGCGGCACAAATTGATGCAGCAATGGAAATCGCGCGCAATACTCCGCTTGCTACCAGCGATGCAATATTTGATCACGTTTATGCTGAACCACCGCAGCGAATGTTAGATCAAAAATCTGACTGGGCACATCGAAATGGTGGTGTCTGATGAGTGAAAAGACAATGATCGAAGCAATTCGTGAATGCCTTGGCCAAGAAATGGAAGCTGACAAGCGAGTAGTTGTAATTGGTGAAGATGTCGGCGTTCTTGGTGGCGTATTTCGTGCCACCGATGGACTACAGGCTCGCTTTGGCAAAGATCGCGTAGTTGATATGCCACTTGCCGAAGGCGTAATTGTTGGCTCGGGAATTGGGTTGGCGATGAGTGGGCTTCGGCCGGTTATTGAATTGCAGTTCTTAGGGTTTGGACACCAGGCATTCCATCAAATTGGCCAGCAAGTTGCCCGGCTGCGTTACCGTTCGCAAGGTCGTCATTCGTTGCCACTTGTGATTCGATCACCTTTTGGTGGTGGAGTGCGAACTCCAGAGTTGCACTCAGATGCATTCGAAGCTTTCTATACTCACACTCCTGGCTTAAAAGTGGTTGCTCCAGCAACTGCATACGATGCCAAAGGCTTACTAGCAGCGGCCATGGAATCTGATGATCCGGTTCTTTATCTAGAACCACTTAAGGGTTATCGCTTAACCAAAGATGAAGTTCCAGATGAGCGCTACACCGTGCCACTTGGCAAACTTCGGGTTGCTCGCGAAGGATCTGATGTCACGCTGATTGCTTGGTCGGCTGCCGTTAACGTTGCTGAACGTGCTGCGGAGGAATTATCCGAGCAAGGAATCAGCGTTGAAGTTCTAGATTTGCGTTCGCTTAATCCACTCGACATCGAAGGAATCTCGAACTCAGTTGTAAAAACTGGGCGAGTGGCCATTTTGCATGAAGCACCACTTACTGGCGGCTTTGGTAGTGAGTTAATTGCAACTATTCAACAGGAATGTTTCTACAACTTAGAAGC
>CANJRK010000050.1 GCA_947476765.1 Actinomycetota bacterium | reverse complement strand
ATGAGCGCGAAAAAACAAGAGACGGTTCGGATCTATTAAATAGAACTCGGACCAGACTGGAGAATCGTGTCCAAGGTCCGAGTTTATGAGCTTGCTAAAGCGCTAGGCGTTGATAGCAAAGACATCATTACAAAACTTGAAGAAGTTGGTGAGTACGTCAAGTCGGCATCGTCGACTGTCGAAGCTCCCGTTATTCGTCGTTTGCATGAAAAGTTTCCGGAGCTAAAAGAAGCTGCAGCAAAAGCGCCAGCACCTGCTAAAAAAGCGCCAGCGAAAAAAGTTGCAAAACCAATTGAAGTGCCAGAAATTTCTGACGCACCTCTTACTACTGAAGCTGCACCATCAACTCAAGCTTCACCAGTAGAAGCAGTAACGCAACAACCTCCAGCAGAAACTGCACCAACGGGGCCAGCACCGATACCAGGTGCAACACCTGGTCCAAGGCCTGGCGGTCCACGCCCAGGCAATAATCCATTCACTTCCGCGCCGCGCCAACCGCGCGCAGGTAATAATCCGTTCTCATCGGGTAGCGCAGGTCCGCGTCCAGGTGGTGGCGTTACTGGTGCACCTCGACCAGCAGGCGCACGTCCAGGTGGACCAGGTCGTCCAGCCGGAGATCGTCCCGGTGGTTTCGGTGGTCCGCGTCCAGGTGGACCAGGTCGTCCAACCGGAGATCGTCCCGGTGGTTTCGGTGGTCCGCGTCCAGCCGGTGATCGTCCCGGTGGTTTCGGTGGTCCGCGTCCAGCCGGTGATCGTCCAGGTGGTTTTGCCGGAGCACCAGGTGGGGCACCAGGTGGCGCACCGGGAGGTCGGCCAGGTGGGCGACCTAATTCAACTGGTGGTCGTGGCAATACTGCTGGCGCATTTGGTAAATCAGGTGGCAGGCCATCAAAGGGTCGTAAGTCAAAGCGTGCAAAGCGTCAAGAGTTTGACAACATGATGGCACCGGTTACGGGCGGTTCGTCAGTAGCCATGGGTCGTGGCGATGTTATTCGACTAGCACGTGGCTCATCCCTAAGTGACTTCGCCGACAAGATTAATGCTGAGCCAGCTTCGTTGGTACAGATTCTCTTCAAGATGGGTGAGATGGTTACTGCCACTCAGTCTGTAAACGAAGAGACACTGCAACTTTTGGGAGCCGAACTAAATTACGAAATTCAAATCATCTCGCCAGAAGACGAAGATCGAGAACTGCTCGAATCATACGATCTTGAATTTGGTGACGAGGGTGACGATAGCGACCTAGTAATTCGACCTCCAGTCGTCACAGTCATGGGTCACGTTGATCACGGTAAGACTCGATTGCTTGATGCGATTCGGCAAACTAACGTGATTGAACGTGAAGCTGGCGGAATCACCCAACACATCGGTGCTTACCAAATTCATCACACCCATGAAGGTGTCGAAAGAGCTATTACCTTCATTGACACTCCGGGTCATGAGGCATTCACTGCCATGCGTGCCCGTGGTGCTCAGGTAACTGATATTGCAGTGCTTGTTGTTGCAGCCGACGACGGTGTTAAGCCACAAACGATTGAAGCGCTTAATCATGCGCAGGCAGCAAATGTGCCAATCGTGGTAGCCGTCAACAAGATCGACAAGGAAGGCGCGGATGCAACAAAAGTCCGTGGCCAACTAACTGAGTATGGATTAGTACCAGAAGAGTATGGTGGCGACACAATATTTGTTGATGTATCCGCAAAGAACAATTTGAACATCACTGAGCTGATTGATTCAATTTTGCTTACCGCAGATGCCGGTCTTGATCTTCGGGCAAATCCAGTTCAAGATGCCCAGGGTGTTGCCATTGAAGCTAACCTTGACCGCGGTCGCGGACCCGTTGCCACTGTTTTGGTGCAACGTGGAACTTTGCGTCCGGGAGATTCAATTGTTGTGGGAGATGCGTTCGGTCGCGTTCGGGCAATGATGGATGAAAATGGGGTAGCTGTAACGGAAGCGGGACCTGCGCGTGCAGTTCAAGTTTTGGGTCTGACCTCAGTCCCTGGTGCTGGAGACAGCTTCCTAGTGGTGGCGGAAGATCGTATCGCCCGACAAATCGCACAATCTCGTGGAGCTCGCGAACGTAACGCAGAACTGGCAGCCCGTCGTGGCCGTCACACTCTTGAAGATGTGCTTAAGGCTCTGGAAAAGGGTGAAGTCGTCGAGCTAAAGATCATCATCAAGGGTGACGTTTCAGGTTCGGTTGAAGCACTTGAAGATGCCCTACTGAACATCGATGTAGATGACGAGAATGTAATCTTGCGCGTCATCCACCGCGGTGTCGGCGCTATTACCGAGAATGACGTCTCTTTGGCTGCCGCCTCAGATGCCATGATCATTGGCTTCAACGTCAGACCAGAAGGCAAGTCCCGCGATCTTGCGGATCGAGAGAATGTTGAGATTCGTTACTACAACGTCATCTATGGCGTGATTGATGACATCGAATCTGCGCTTAAGGGAATGCGAAAGGCCGAGTACGAGGAAGCCGAACTTGGTTCAGCCGAAGTAAGAGATGTATTCCGTTCCAGCAAGTTCGGAAATATCGCAGGCTGCATGGTCATTAACGGTGAGATAAAGCGTAAGGCAAAAGCACGTCTAGTTCGTGATGGTGCGGTTGTTCAAGCTGACTTGTCGATAGATACTTTGCGCCGCTTTAAGGATGATGCCACTGAAGTCCGCGAAGGATTTGAGTGCGGTATCGGACTTGGTTCCTTTAATGACATCAAGGTCGGCGACATCATTGAAACATTTGAAATGCGAGAAATAGTGCGCAGTTAATTCTGCGCCCTATTTCCCACATTATCTAGTTAGGAGTTCATCATGGCTGATGCAGCACGAGCGCGAAAATTAGGCGAAAGATTTCAAGAAATTGTTGCGGAAACTCTAGAACTAAAAGTAAAAGATCCGCGACTTGGGTTTGTCACGGTGACCAGTGTTCGTGTGTCAGCTGATTTGCGAGAGGCAACAGTTTTTTACACAGTCTTTGGTGATGAGGCCGAAGCAACTAATTCGGCCGCGGCTTTGGATTCCAGCAAAGGTTTAGTTCGAAGCGAAATCGGAAAACGTACTGGCATTAAGTTCACTCCAACTGTTGAATTCATTCGAGATGCGTTGCCAGAAAATGTCCGGGTAATCGACGACCTGTTATCTGAGGCCGCAATTGCGGATAAAGCGGTGCATGAACAAGCGGCAGGTGCCAAGTACGCAGGGGACGCAGACCCATATCGCCATTCCGAAGCAGCAACCGAGTAGGTCTTGTGTCTAGTTTCACCACTGAACCCGAATGGGATAAAGCGGTAGCCGCAGTCGCCGACAGCGCAAGCGTCTTGCTGCTAGCTCATGTAACTCCGGATGCAGATGCCTTAGGTTCGGCACTCGGCTTGGGATTGGCATTGCAGGCAATCGGTAAACACGTCCAGGTCTCAGTTGGGGAAGAAAATTTCTCGATTCCAAAATCTCTAGATTTTTTGCCAGGTGCGAACTTAATAAGATCCCCAGAGGAATTACTTGCTGCAGATTTAGTTATCTCATGTGACGTTTCCTCGTCCGCCAGACTAGGTACCACATTGAAGTTGTTAGAAGCTGCTGCCGTATCAATCGCAATTGACCATCATCCATCATTTACCGGATTTGGAACAATTCACTTAGTCGACCCAAATGCAGCTGCGACTGCCGAACTTGTGCTGGAATTTATTGATCGCTTAAAAGTGGAAGTAACTCCAGATATTGCCAGTGCAATTTATGCCGGTCTTGCCACTGATACTGGATCCTTTAAGTTCCAATCAACTACCGCGCAAACTTTGCGAACCGCAGCTCGCCTCGTCGAATCAGGGATTGATAACTCAAAACTTTCCCGATTGCTATTCGATGATGAGCCACTTGCGGCGCTAGTAATGATGGGCGAGGCCATAAGTCGAGCGGTATTAGTGGCTGAAGCCGCAGGGGGCGCCGGATTGGTTTACACCTCAGTCTCCATAGCGCAACGACACGGACTAGACGAATTGGCGGCCGAGCGAGTCATTGAAGCGCTGCGCCGAACGACGGAAGCAGAAGTCGCTGCAGTTTTTAAGCAAGCCGATGATGGCCACTGGAAAGGATCGCTACGAAGTAAAACTTCTGTTGATGTAGGTGCAGTTGCAAAGGCATTGGGTGGCGGGGGACACAAGTACGCATCTGGATTTAGTTCAGCATCAGATCTCGAAACCACTCTTGCTGACTTGCTTGCTCAGCTGGCTAACTAGAGTTACAAAGCATAGAGCCAAAATATACTCATGAGCATTGACGGAATAGTACTTGTTGATAAACCTGCAGGTCCGACTTCCCATGACGTCGTAGCCAAGATTAGAAAACTTTTTAATACCAGAAAAGTAGGTCACGCGGGAACGTTAGACCCCATGGCCACCGGTTTACTAGTAATTGGTGTGGGTAGAGCTACTCGATTGCTCGGCTACTTGACTGCCCACGATAAAGAATATTTAGGCACCATCAGGCTGGGAATCACAACTACAACAGATGATGCACAAGGTGAGGTACTTGAACAATTTTCAACAGCTGCAATAACAGAAACAATGATTTTGGAAACGGTGCGAGAATTCCGTGGCCCAATCATGCAACAACCAAGTGCAGTTAGTGCCATAAAGATTGATGGTAAACGTGCCTACACTCGAGTTCGTGATGGTGAAGAAGTCAACATTCCTCCTCGCAATGTGATTATCCACGATCTAGAAATTATTGAAGTAGTTCGCGTCGATCATCTGGATGTCATTGATGTAAAGGTTCGGGTAGTTTGCAGCGCAGGAACCTACATTCGGGCTTTGGCCCGAGATATTGGCGGAAAGCTATCTGTGGGTGGGCACCTCATTGAGCTACGTCGGACCCGATCTGGAGTATTTGACGCAATGACTCCGTTAGATCGATTGCAGGAACATCCAGTACACCTGGAACTTTCCCAAGCGGTCGAAATGGCTTTTCCGAGGCTTGATTTGTCAGAAAGTGATGCGGTAAAAGCGCGGAACGGCGTCAGGCTTGCGACCCCGATACAAATTGAAGGCGGCAATGTCGGAGTCTTTGGGCCAGACGGAATTGCGATTGGGATTTTTGATAATTCCGAATCTGAACTAAGAGCATTGGTAGTGTTTTCCACAAATGACTAGCTCACCAAATCCAGTAGTTGTGACCATCGGAGTCTTCGACGGGGTTCATGCTGGGCATCGTCAGGTGCTGGGCATTGCTAAGAGCATTGCCACGAGTTTGAACGGCTCACTCACTGCAGCCACATTTGATCCGCCGCCCAAAGCATTTCTAAGTCCCGATTCTTTTATTGGGCTTTTGACGTTACCAAAACGTAGAGCTGAGCTATTGATGGAAAACGGCGTAGATCATGTCGAAACTTTAAAGTTCACTGATGCTATGGCACACATGTCTAGCGATGAATTTGTCGAAGATATTCTGATCGCTAGCTTAAATGCTCAAGTTGTTATTGTTGGCCGAAATTTTAGATTTGGACATAGAGCAAGCGGCACAGTCGAGACTTTGCAAACTCTCTCAAAAAAATTCGGATTTGAAGTGCGGATTGTGGACTTAGTTGGTGATTCCACAGCCTGGTCATCAACTCGGATTCGTACTGCAATTACTGCCGGCCGCGTTGAAGGCGCCCGCAAATTACTTGGTCGCCCACATCGAGTTTCCGGTTTAGTTGTACATGGGGATCATCGGGGTCGTGAAATCGGTTTTCCAACAGCAAACATTGACGTTGTTGGGGGATTATTGATTCCAGCCGACGGTGTCTATTCGGGGCTGCTTTGGATTGATGGAGTTGCGCATAAGTCAGCGATTAGCGTGGGAACTAATCCAACTTTCGATGATGTGACTACTCGCAGAGTTGAGGCATATGTAATTGGGCAAACAAACCTAGATTTATACGGGAAAAGCGTTGATCTGGATTTCGTCAGCCACATTCGGGAAATGGTCAGCTTTTCGGGTATTCCAGAGCTAATTGAGGCTATGGATAAGGATGTATTGACTGCCGAAGGTGACCTAGA
Source organism: Actinomycetota bacterium (assembly GCA_947476765.1). Classification (GTDB taxonomy): domain Bacteria; phylum Actinomycetota; class Actinomycetes; order S36-B12; family UBA5976; genus UBA5976. The sequence goes on along the minus strand of CANJRK010000050.1, from coordinate 462 downwards.
AAACTACTTTTCGGAGTCAGCTAAGTAGCCAATTCTGCTCGATTTCGCAGGATGCGTTGTGGCTGTTAGCCTTAACTCAGGACGAATGAGGGGCGGGCGCCCCACATATCGTGACAAATCTAAAGATCTTCGGATCTGTTCGCGCCCGAGAGGAAAAATCTATGCCATTGGAATCTGCAGTAAAGCAGGCCATCATCGCAGAACACGGCACTAAGCCTGGCGATACCGGAAGCCCAGAAGTACAAATCGCGCTGATGACTCAGCGAATCAACGACCTAACTGGTCACCTAAAGACTCACAAGCACGATCACCATAGCCGTCGTGGCTTGCTGCTGCTTGTTGGTCAGCGTCGTCGACTACTTGATTACCTAACCAAGACAGACATCAATCGATACCGCGCGATCATCGAAAAGCTCGGTATCCGCAGATAATTTTTCGTGCGCTTCTTAGGAAGTGAGCTTT
>CANJRK010000049.1 GCA_947476765.1 Actinomycetota bacterium | reverse complement strand
TTTTCACTTTCGTTAGGCGATTACATAACGGTCCAAATCGTTGGTGGTAAGAGTCAGATGCTGGGCAACGTGGTTTATCAAAACTTCCAATTAAATCTGCCGTTTGCTGCTGCAGTAGCGATGATTCCCGTTTTGATTATGGTCGGTTACTTGACTGCCGTTCGACGTTCTGGCGCATTGGAGAATTTGTAATGCAACTTTCTCGTGCTTCGCGTGTCAGTTTTGGCTCACTTACAATTTTGGGCTTCGCATTTATTTACCTCCCACTGTTTGTAGTTGTTATCAACTCATTCAACTCGAGCAATTCATTAAGTTGGCCACCAAAGGGATTCTCAACACAGTGGTGGGTCAAGATGTTTAACAATGAAGGAGTGAGAAGTGCCGTTTTAACTTCAGTCATCATTGCGCTAATTGCAACTGTCATTGCCCTAGTGCTCGGAACCTTAGCTGCTGCAGCTCTAACTAAATATGATTTTTTTGGAAAACAAACTGTCTCACTTATGTTTGTTTTGCCAATCGCTCTTCCAGGTATCGTCACTGGTATCGCACTTAATAACGTGTTCACTTCGGTGCTGGGTGGACTTTCTTTCTTTACCGTAGTTGCGGGCCATGCAACATTTTGTACAGTAGTGGCCTTTAATAATGTCGCTGCTCGGTATCGCAGGCTCGGTTTCAGCCTAGAAGAAGCATCTGCTGACCTAGGTGCTGAAAAATGGATGACGTTTCGATTCGTTACCTTTCCGTTGTTAAAAACTGCGCTGGTAGCTGCCGGACTTCTCTCATTTGCATTATCGTTTGATGAAATTATTGTTACTACTTTCACAGCTGGTGCGGGAGTGCAGCCGCTACCTATCTGGATATACGAAAATCTTTTCCGCCCAACTCAAGCACCAATAGTTAGTGCTGTCGCAGCTGCCTTAATTGTGATTTCCATTATTCCGATTTACTTGGCACAGCGACTAAGCAATACTCACACTGGCTTGGAATAGCCAGTAACGAATACCCTATTAGCCATATATCAACAAGGACGTTTCTAGTTAACCAACGCTCTCTTTGGTAATCACTACTTGGTAACAGTGAAATAACCAGATTTAGTGAAAACTTTCTTACCCTTCTTGTTCTTTACTGTGACGGTGTATGAACACTTTCCAGATTTCTTTGCTTTCACTTTGGAACCACTCACTGAGCAAACATTCTTCGAGGATCTTGCGATTTTTATGTCTGCCTTTTGGCCCTTCGCCAGTTTTATGCCAACATCTTTCAGGATTGCGGATTTAGTGCGCGCTTTGCCCTTGGCTACTTTAATCCGAGCATTGCCCTTTGCGATAACAGTTACCTTTCGGGACATCTTGAATTTAGGTGCGGAGAATGTGATGTCAGTGATACTCACAAACTGACCCGCAGTTCCATTAGTGACTTCATCCCAATTTGCCCAAGTTACTGCATCAGTTCCAGTGGCAATGGTGGAACTTGTGCGTGCGATAGACATCAAGCTAGATGCTTGAGTGGGATCCGTTAAACCAAAGCCGGATGACAATAAAGTGTTCGGTAAGAATCCGTAGAACGAACCTTTTCTAACACCGCCAGCCGACGAAGCACCGGTAGGAGTGAAATCGGCTGCGAAATTGTGTGGCGCCGCTATGCCGTAGGTTAAGGAATTTCTTGTCACGTCAGTGGTGCTAAATGAATTTGGCACTTCAAGCGAACCAATTATTGCTCCAGAAGATGCAAATAGGGCGCCTTCAAATAGTGGTGCAGTGTTATCAACACTTATCACCATGGTTGCTTGCAGCATTTCCGATGTAGCCGTATCCGTGGGACAAGTTGACACCGGAATTGTTGAGCAGAAGTTGTCAATGTCTCGGGACGATGGCATGTAGCGGGGTTTGAACTTTATTCGCACGGTTTTAGCTACTGGATCAACTTTCCAATAAGAAGGTAGACCATTCAACCAAGTCCAACCTAAATTGCCTGCCAAGGTATTTAGGTAAATGGTCATGTCAATTTCTGAATCTTCGGTAATGCCATAAGTGCTCGCTGATGAATGAGCAAAATTAGTACTAACTGAATCCTGATTGCCGTAGCCCATTGTGATGCCGATGCGATTTGGATTTGCGTAACATTGACCAGGTGCTGGTGCTTGACCGATTCTGCAACTATTTGTGGCAGACACGACAACTCGTAAGCCGCTTAACCACTGAGGATCCCTTGGACCGGATGGAGTTGCAGTCAACATAGGATTGCCATCGACTGTAAATTCTGTAATGTACGGTCTACCATCCACGTTGGCAGTGGTGTTACTCCATCCGCCCATCGAATCAGTGGCCGTATCTGCCGTATTTTGCCCAGTCATTCCCCCAACTTCAGGGACTGCTTGCGCGGGAGAAGTTGTGGCCAAAGTGGAAAGTGCAAGTGCAATGGCAGAAATAGATACGGTAATTTTTTTGCGAGCGTCTAACATTCATGCCTCCGCATGTTCCCAGCCCCGTACTGAAAATGCTAGAACGGACAGAAGCCCAAACTTATTAGTTTCTTTAAAGTGACCGAAATATTCGTATTTCTACCGAATTGTGCGCTGTTCACTTATTGAGTTTCCGCCGTCGATAACAATTACTTGGCCCGTAAGGTAACTAGCCTCTCGACTTGCCAGGAAGCCAACCACTGCGCCAACTTCAGCTGGTGTTGCTGAGCGACCCATTGGAGTGCTGCCGCCCTCGTGGCCTTCGCTGATGCTTTGCGAGGCGGTTTGAATCCAGCCAGGTGCAACTGCGTTTACTGTGATGCCGTGCTTAGCCTCATCAACTGCCAAAGATTTAGTCAGACCAACCATGCCAGCTTTCGTTGCACCGTACGCCACGTCATTGCGAATCGCCATAACAGGCCCAGTCAGGCTCGACATCATAATGATGCGACCAGCTGAGGACTTTCGTAAGTGGGGTAGTGAAAGTTTTGTGATGTAAAACGCAGAGTTAAGGTTTCGGGCGATTGAATTGTGCCAACCTTCGATGCTCATCGCAGCACCGTCGCCAGCTTCGCCGACTTCTTGCATAGGCGCATTAACACTTGTCATGCCGGCATTGTTAACAATGATGTCAAGTCCACCCAAGAATTCCAGCGCGCTGCTTACGATCTTTTCGGCGGCAGAAAACTCGGTGAGATCTGCAACTGATCCGGCAACCGCAAAACCTTGGCCTTGCAATTCTGCGACTCGATCATTTAATCGATCACTGGCACCTGTGATGTAGACCGAAGCACCCATTTCGCAAAGTAATTGAGCACTGGCAAAACCAATTCCAGTAGGAGAGCCAGCGCCGGTGATCAGCGCACGTGCGCCAGAAAGATTAAATGGAGGTGTCATGTCTCCATCGTGCCAGTGAATTGTTTAGTTTGTTGGCAAAATAACGTCCCGGATTGGTAAGGATGTGACCAACCACCTAGCAATCTGGTGACTTGGCCCACCTAAGAAATGGGACAATAGAGACTTATCAAGGAGAAGAGCTAATGGCTAATAACAGTCCCGGATATGCAATCACTTTGCGTGTTGAGTTATCACCAGAATCTTCATCTACCGCGGGGTTAGCCCAGGCAGTAATTGATACTGGTGCAGCATTGACCGCTCTGGATGTGGTTGAGTCCAGTCACGAACGCATGGTTGTAGACGTAACTTGTGATACTTCTGACCCAGATCATGCAGATCGTGTCACGGCTGCAATCGCAGGCATTCCAGGTGCGCAAGTTCGCAAAGTTAGTGACCGCACATTCTTACTCCACCTGGGTGGCAAGTTAGAAGTTAGACCAAAAGTTCCATTGCGTACTCGCGATGATTTATCTCGCGCCTACACCCCAGGTGTAGCTCGGATTTGTATGGCAATTTATGACGAGCCAAGTGATGCGCGCCGACTAACGATTAAACGAAACACAGTTGCAGTTGTAACCGATGGGTCTGCAGTCCTTGGCCTAGGTAACATCGGCCCAGCTGCTGCCTTGCCAGTCATGGAAGGTAAAGCAGCGCTGTTTAAACAGTTTGCTGATGTTGATGCTTGGCCAGTTTGTTTGGATACCCAAGATGTTGATGAAATCGTTCGAACGGTTCAGATTCTGGCTCCTGTATATGGCGGCATCAACTTAGAGGACATTTCCGCGCCGCGATGCTTTGAAATCGAAGCACGTCTGCGCGAACTTTTGGACATTCCGGTTTTCCATGACGATCAGCACGGCACGGCAATTGTTGTATTAGCAGCATTGACTAACGCACTCAAGATTGTAAAAAAGAGACCAGAAGATTTAAAAATTGTGATGAGTGGTGCTGGAGCTGCTGGAACCGCAGTTGCAAAACTTTTGTATGAAGCAGGCATGAAAAACATAACTGCATATGACACCGAGGGCTCAATCTATAAAGATCGACCAAACAGTAAGTCCACAAGTGAGTGGATGTTGGCGAACACTAATAAGGCTGGCATCATCGGAAAACTAGGCGAAGGCTTAGTGGGCGCAGATGTCTTCATTGGTGTTAGTGCTCCAAACATTTTGACGGAAGCAGACGTGGCTGCCATGGCGCCAGATTCGATAGTGTTTGCCCTTGCCAACCCTGATCCTGAGATCGATCCAGTCATTGCCGCAAAGCACGCCAAAGTTGTGGCAACTGGCCGCAGCGATTATCCGAATCAAATAAACAACGTATTGGCATTCCCCGGAATCTTCCGCGGCCTGCTCGATGCTGCATCGTCAAAGATCACGACTGAAACTTTGCTAGCTGCGGCTCATGCAATTGCAGGATGCGTGTCCCCTGAGCAATTAAATGCCAGCTACATTGTTCCGAGTGTGTTTGATCCAAAGGTCGCTAAATCAGTTGCTAAAGCTGTAGAAGATGTGGCTCGCAGGCCTTGATTTGACTTTTGCCTTAGTTGAAAGTTAAACTAAAGTAGTTCAATTTTCAACTATCAAGGAGTCGCAATGACTGATCTTTCTACAATCGCTGGAACCTGGGTTATTGACCCTTCGCATTCCCGCTTGGGCTTTGAAACCCGTCACGCAGTAATCACAAAAGTACGTGGACACTTCGCAGACTTCGAAGGCACAATTGTTGTTGGGGCAGATGTTGCATCTTCTTCGGCGAAAGTAAGCGCGAAGCTTGACTCAATCGATACCGGCTCAGCCGATCGTGATGGTCACTTAAAGAGTGCGGACTTTTTCGAAACCGATAAGACGAATGAGCTAGTTTTTGAATCCACCGCAATCAAAGCTGCAGGTGACACATTCGTAGTGACTGGAAACCTAACAATCAAGGGTGTTACAAACAGCATTGACATCACAGTTGAACCAACTGGAACTGCCACAGATCCATTCGGAAATGCTCGCGCAGGTTTTGAAGGCACTGGCGAACTAAGTCGTAAAGACTTTGGTCTAACTTGGAATGTTGCCCTGGAAACCGGTGGCTTCCTAGTTAGCGACAACATCAAATTGCAGCTGGACATCTCAGCTATCAAGCAGTAATTAAGAAATAGATCTTTCCCAGAAAAAACTAAAGAGGATCGATGCCTTCGCATCGGTCCTCTTTTGGTTTGTGTAGATGAATTAGAACGCGTCGCGCAAGCGCTCAATAACACTCTTGCGGGTGATGTTGTTCTTTTCCATCTTGTAGGAGCGCACGATGTAGTTAACATCTGCATTGCGGTGCTCGCCAATTGCATTATTGATTAGGACTGCATAGTTTGATTCCAATGCAGGGAATCCAACAACGGATTCGGTTTCTTTAACTAGAACACTCATGGTGTTTTTCCTTTCAGGTGTGGGGGTCTCCCACAACTAAATTGTCCCAGAGGTTTGTTACCTAAAAGTTACCAAAAGGTGTCTAAAGCCTAAAAACCCTTGTGAATCAGGACACATTTCGTTGAATATTGAACTAAATCGTGACCCAAGCCACAGTCCGCGTACGATTACCAACTATGAGTAACTCAGATTTAACGCATATCGATGCTGCTGGAAATGCCCACATGGTCGACGTTGCTGATCGCGAAGTCACGACGCGAACTGCCACCACAGTGGGTCGAGTATTGCTTTCCGCCCAAGTTGTTTCTTTGTTACGTGACGGCGCGGTACCAAAGGGCGACGTACTAGCTACTGCGCGCATAGCCGGAATCATGGCAACTAAACGAACACCGGATTTGATTCCACTTTGCCACCCCATCGCCGTTCATGGAGTTTCAGTTGATCTTGAAGTTGTCGATGATGGCGTAAACATCACTGCAACTGTCAAGACTGCGGATCGCACTGGCGTAGAGATGGAAGCGCTAACTGCAGTAGCAGTTGCGGGCCTTACCGTGATTGACATGGTGAAGGCCATTGATCCAGGCGCAACTATTTCTGACGTAAAAATGATTCATAAAGACGGCGGTCGTAATGGTGAATGGAACCGAAGTTAAATGGCGGTTCGTACTGCGGTAGTTATTACAGCGAGTAATCGCGCAAGTGCTGGTGTGTATGCCGATACTAGTGGCGAGATTTTGGCCGAGGGTTTAGCCAAACTTGGTTACAAGTTAAGAGATCCAATTGTGATCCCAGATAACATTTCCCAGATTCAGGCCGCAATTGAACTTTCGATCGCAGGCAATGT
>CANJRK010000048.1 GCA_947476765.1 Actinomycetota bacterium | reverse complement strand
GGAATATGTTTCCCAACTCTTGGCGGCATGATGCTAGATAAGTCACCTGAAGCCGATCACGCTCGGCATAGTGCGTCATTGCAAATGTCAGATTCTTTTGGCACTATTCTCATTACTTCAATTACCGGAGCAGTCCTAGGTTTGGCTACTCTAAGGCACTCCCTGAGTAGCCAAACTTTTGTTGAAATGTGGTTAATTTGTGGCATTTCCTCAATATTCGCTTTGTTGTTCATACCTCAAATCCAAGGGAAACGGACAAATCACGCCTAAAATCTTGTCTACGACCTATTTAACGGGAGAAAAAAATGACAAGTAATACAACAGCCCCTGAAGAAGCCTTAATGGCTTTTGGTAAAAAGTGGTGGCTTCTGCTCGTGCTCGGCGCCCTATCAATTGTGATTGGTGTTATGGCACTTAACAATCCAGTTTCTGCTACAGCGACTTTGATTTTGTTCTTTGGAATTTGGCTGTTAGTTAGCGGTATCGGAACAATCATCCGAGCAATTAGTAGCGGCTCTGAGGGCTCTGGAAAAACTCTTATGCTCATCAGTGGTGTGCTTTCAGTTATTTTGGCAGTAATTTTCTTTAACGGTGGCATCATCGATAAAGTCGAACTAGCTGCAGTTTTCATGGGAATTACCTTTATTTTCCGTGGCATGGCTGAATTGGTTGCTGGACTTGCTTCCAAGGGAACACCTGGCCGGGGCTGGGCAATCTTTATGGGAATCATTACCTTGATCGCTGGTGTAATCATGATTAACAACCCAGTTGCTTCATTGGTTACTGTCACTCAGGTAATTGCGATCTTCTTGATCATCCTTGGTGTCATGGAAATCGTTGGCTCTTTCCAAATGCGCAGTTTGGCAAAGAAGTAATACCCCCTTTAAACAACTAGGGCTAGCTCAACCGAGTTAGCCCTAGTTTTATGCCTATTTTTCGATAGAGCTTCGTGAGACACTTAAATCATGAGCGCGTTGCCAATCGAAGCCGTAGAACTAGATGTTCTCACCGATCGGCCTTGGATTACTTTGGTTTGGAATGACCCAATTAATCTAATGACTTATGTCACTTACGTATTTCAAACCTATTTCGGCTATGACAAACCAAAAGCAGAAAAATTGATGCTAGACGTTCATGAAAAAGGAAGAGCAGTTGTTAGCTCTGGAACTAGGGAAGAAATGGAACGAGATGTCGCCGCAATGCACTCATACGGACTATGGGCAACCCTACAGAAGGACGATTAATTGTTTAAGTCTGGAATTGGTGGCCGAATTACTCTGAAACTTGATGATGCTGAAAAGCAGGTTCTGTCTCAAATTTTCGAGCAAATGGATGAGTTACTTCAAGTTACCAATTTTGATAAGAATGCGGACCCATTAGCCCGAATGCTAAATATGGACGGATCTACTGAAATTTCAGACGATCCGGCTTTGGCAAGATTATTCCCAGATGGTTATTCTCAAGACGAGCATGCAAGTGCTGATTTTCGCAGGTTCACAGAACAAGATCTACGTCAGGCAAAGATTGACGCATTAAACGATGTGCGACTGATGTTAATGGATTCAAATGCAAAGACTTCGGTGACTTCAGTCCAAGCCCAATCTTGGCTAAAGGCAATTAATGATGTTCGCTTAGTGCTGGGAACTCGACTTGAAATCACGGATTCATCAGAAAGATATAACGATTCTCAAGAGGACGAATCTGGAATGCATCTGTATAACTACTTGACGTTCTTGCAGGGAACCTTGCTCGACGCTCTTACTTAAGACAAACAAAAACCCCCTAGCAAAACTAGGGGGTTTTTGTTTAATTAATTTCTAGTGCATGCCTTCTGTTGATGCGTATGAAGCATCATCAGCAGCACTTTTTAGGCGAGCGATCTTGTAGATCGTTAGACCAAAGAGACACTTAGCTAGTACGTCAGCTACGGTGTAACCGATCTGACGACCAACAAATGCATTTGCACCATCAACACCAAGTACTGGCATTAAGTACGAAATTGGGTAGACACCCCAAGTTGCGATAAGCAATAGACGAAGGCGCTTAACAGTTGCTGAAACTTCAGCAGGCTGCTTATCTAGCGACTTTGTTAGCTCAACGAACAAGATGTAAAGGATGTATAGGAATGGGATTGTGGAAAGTGCGCCCCACACCATCTTTGGACCCATGTCTGCAGCGACTTCACCTGGGTAACCAAGGATGATCATTGCTGCTGATGCAGGAACTAGACGTGCGATAAGAGACTTACGATTTGCAGCTGGCAACGCCAAAACCGCAATCGTTTCTAGTAGCAACAGTGGAACAGTTAGTAACCAGTCCACGTAGCGGTAAGCCTCGTTGAATACTGCTTCACCAGCATGGGATGCTGCGAATGAATCGTAGATTCTCCAGTAGTGGTAAAGCGCAATTAGGGTTACAGTGCCTGAAATTACGATTGCCTGACGGTACTTAGGAAGTACCCGCGCTTGGCTAAGGTAAAGATAAATTGTCGTGGCTAGCATTGATGCAAAGCCAAAAGACAAGATATTGCTAACTGCTGAGTATTGACCAGCAGTTAGTGTTGTTACGTCATAGATTCCATCCATGAAGTACTTGCTCCTTTTGTAGGGAGCCGCCGAGCCAGCTCTATTAACTTGTTGCCGAGTCAACATTTTCTTGCTTACCCCAGCGTCCTCTTGTCTAGTGAGACTTGCAACCCAAACACGCAGATTTTCAGGCTAATATTGGTAAATCCGCTGCTTTTTAGGAGATTTGCCCGATCATGCTTACGATTTCGCAAGATCTTGTTGATCTGATTGTGGCTCACGCCCGCAAGGATCATCCAGATGAGGCATGTGGGGTGATTGCAGGGCCGGTTGACAGTGATAAGCCAACCAGATTTATTCCCATGATTAATGCAGCCAGGTCGCCAACATTTTATGAGTTTGATTCTTCCGACCTACTAAAGCTCTATCGCGAACTGGATGCCAACAACGAAGATCCAGTAGTTATTTATCATTCTCACACTGCTACCGAGGCATATCCTTCCCGCACCGATGTAGCGTATGCCGCAGAACCATTCGCACATTATGTTTTGGTTTCTACTAGAGAAACGGGTAACGCCGAAGGTCCTTACGAGTTGCGGTCATACCGAATTGTCGATGAAGTAATCACCGAAGAGGAAATCGTAATTAATTAAATTCCTCAAGCCCAAAGTTGGCCATCGAGCGCTTCTGAGGCCGATTCTAAAGTTCCTTCATAAGCACCAGTTGATAGATACTTCCAACCACCATCGCAAACGATGAAAACGATGTCAGCCTTTTCACCGGCTTTTACTGCTTTAGTTGCCATCCCAAGGGCTGCGTGCAAAATAGCTCCGGTAGAAATACCCGCAAATATTCCTTCCCGATTCAATAACTCTCGAGTTCTAGAAACAGCCTCAAGTGGGCCAACAGAAAATCGGGTTGTTAGAACCGACTCGTCATAAAGTTCTGGAACAAAACCTTCATCTAGGTTCCGCAGCCCATAAACCAGTTCGCCGTATCTAGGTTCCGCAGCCACAATTGCGACATCTGGTTTATGTTCGCGCAGATATCGGCCAGCGCCCATCAAAGTTCCAGTTGTGCCAAGCCCAGCCACAAAGTGCGTAATGGTCGGACAATCAGCCAATATTTCAGGACCAGTGCCGCGATAGTGCGCATCAGCATTTGCTTGATTTCCGTATTGGTAGAGCATCACCCAATCAGGATTTTCACTTGCTAATTTCTTTGCAACCCGTACGGCCTCATTTGAACCGCCAGCAGCTGGTGAGTATCGAACTTCAGCGCCCCACATATTCAGTAACTGCGTACGTTCAGCTGAAGTATTTTCTGGCATGACGCAGATTAGTTTGTAACCTTTAAGGCGCGATGCCATTGCTAGTGATATTCCAGTATTGCCACTGGTTGGTTCAAGGATCGTGCACCCGGGCGTCAGGCTGCCATCTGCTTCAGCCGCTTCAATCATGGCAAGAGCCGCACGATCTTTGATCGATCCCGTTGGATTTCGATCTTCTAGCTTTGCCCAAAGTCGGACATCCGAAGATGGTGACAGGTTTGGTAATCCAACTAGGGGAGTATTTCCAACCGAATCAAGTAACGAGTTATAGCGCATTTACTTACTCAGCCACCAGCAACAGCAGGCAACACGGTAACTGAATCTCCTGCTGTTACTGCAGCACTTAGATTTCCGGTGAAGCGAACATCCTCATCATTGATGTAGATGTTTACAAATCTGCGTAATTTACCGTCTTCGATTAGGCGTCCCGAAATTCCTGGAAACTGCGATTCAAGGTCAGCGATTACTTCTTGCAAAGTCTGGCCTTGAGCAGTGACTGACTTTGCATTGTTGGTATAGGAACGCAAAATCGTTGGGATACTTACAGCTACAGACATTTTTATACTTTCGCGGGGGTTGGATAATTTAATTCTAAATCAATTGTGGGAGTTATTCTCGCTAGGTACAGTTTGCTGCAATTAAGCGGAAATTTCCTGACACCGTTACTTAGTTGCGAAGTGCTTGCAATAACTATTGGCCAGAAAGCCAAGATTTAGCAGATTTTGTATGGATGAAATAGAGAACAGATAAATTCATCGCAACTGGAATTAGTCCAAGAGGTAATCGAGCGAATGAAAACAAAATATTTATTATCACAAGCGTTTGAATTAAGACAAAAGACATTTGGGATTTCGCGAGGAACTCCCGAACAATCCAGATGTAGACAAATCCCAGCGTGATAGAAGCAAGACCAGCGATGAGCTCAAAGGGAGTTGGTGTTGAGAGCGCAGCATCCGCATTCCCGCCAATTGCATCAAATTTAGGATTGAGCACCAAAATCACCCCAATTACAAAGTAAAAAAACGCCGCAATTGACGTGATGACTGCAATTGCTGTTACTGGAAGTGGTCTGGTGCGAGAACTAGTCACTGTGTCAGATTACTCTTAACTTGTGAATGATCGTCCAATTGGTGTGATGGATTCTGGCGTTGGTGGATTAACTGTGGTGCGCGCCATTTTGGACCAGCTGCCCCACGAGCCATTGATTTATGTTGGCGACACAGCAAACGGACCGTATGGACCGCGACCAATTGCCCAAGTTCGTGAGCTCGCTCTAGATGTTTTGGATTCGCTAGTTGAGCGCGATGTGAAAATGTTGGTTATAGCCTGCAATTCGGCAAGTGCCGCTGTCCTGCGTGATGCTCGGGAAAGATACTCGGTTCCAGTCGTCGAGGTTATTCAGCCAGCTGTTCGTCGGGCAGTTGCGGCAACTCGCACCGGTCGAGTGGGTGTCATCGGAACTTCCGCCACAATAACCAGTGGTGCTTATGCAGATGCGTTTGCTGCCGCACCGCAAATCACGTTAGAAAGCAAAGCTTGTCCTCGGTTTGTGGAATTTGTTGAAGCGGGAATTACTAACGGCAATGAACTAACTTCAGTTGCGCGTCAGTATTTAACTCCCATCTTGAATGCAGATATCGACACTTTGGTTTTAGGTTGTACGCACTACCCACTCTTAACTGGCGTTATTTCGATGATCGCAGGTGAGAAAATCACGCTAGTTTCCAGCGCTGAAGAAACAGCCAAAGATGTTTATCGCACATTGGTTGAGCTTGATTTATTGCGCGATGAGTCTTTGCCGGATCCGATTCATAAATTCTTCGCCACGGGCGAACCATTCACGCAATTAGCTAGGCGCTTCTTAGGACCTGAGGTCGTTGAAGTTGCTTCGCTGTAGCAAGCCACTAGTGCAATAGAGTCAGATACGTGAATAATCGCTCCGACGGCCGCAGTGCCGACCAACTTCGTAATGTAACCTTCAACCGCCAATGGCTAGATCATGCCGAAGGCAGTGTCCTTGTCGAATTTGGAGCCACCAAAGTCCTGTGTGCTGTGTCCTTCAGTGAAGGTGTGCCGCGCTGGAAAAAGGGAAGTGGCGAAGGTTGGTTAACAGCCGAGTATTCAATGTTGCCAAGGGCCACCCATACTCGCAATGACCGAGAAAGTGTCAAAGGCAAACTTGGCGGCCGTACTCATGAAATCTCAAGATTGATCGGGCGCAGCCTACGATCAGTTTTGGATATGTCCTCACTCGGGGAAAACACCATCATGATCGACTGTGATGTCTTGCAAGCTGATGGTGGAACTCGAACTGCAGCCATTACCGGTGCTTATGTTGCCGTTGTCGACGCAATCGAATGGGCGCGTAGTTCAGGATTAATTGCCAAAGATGCTGTGGTGCTGCGAGATTCGATCGCAGCTGTTTCCGTTGGAATAGTTGATGGTAAGCCATGTCTGGATTTGCATTACGACGATGATGTTCGCGCAGACACAGACATGAATGTTGTCATGACTGGGTCCGGGGCATTTGTAGAAGTGCAGGGCACCGCAGAGCGCGAGCCATTTGACCGTGGGTTACTCAACGAACTTCTTGACTTAGCCACTATTGGCTGTGTCGAATTGACTGCAAAGCAAAAAGCTGCTCTTGCCACACCATTGAGTCCCAAAAAGTAATCATGCAAATTGTGCTAGCAACAAGAAATCAACATAAGGCTGTTGAACTTGAAAGAATCTTGCTAGAACTAGATCTGCAATTCGAGCTAATAACGGTTGATAAGTTTCCAGATGCACCGGAAGTCGAAGAAACCGAAAATACTTTTGAGGGCAATGCCCTGCTCAAAGCGCGAGCACTTTGCGCATTCACGGGATTGCCTGCTATCGCGGATGACTCAGGAATTTGTATCGATGCGCTAAATGGAAACCCAGGAGTGCTGT
>CANJRK010000047.1 GCA_947476765.1 Actinomycetota bacterium | reverse complement strand
GGCATGATTCCGTCGGCAATTGCGCAAGGCGAGTGGTGGCGCCTAATCACCTCAACTTTGTTACATGGCAGTATTTTGCATCTGCTCTTTAACATGTATGCGCTTTATTGGCTCGGTCCCCAATTGGAGCAAGCACTGGGTCACAAGAGGTTTGCTGCGCTTTATGTTTTGTCTGCCCTGGGTGGATCGGTGGCGTCATATTGGTTTTCGGATGTTCGAACCGTTTCTGTCGGCCCCAGCGGCGCGATTTTTGGTCTGATCACAGCAACCATTGTGATTGGTCGACAAATGCGCACCGATGTTTCGCAGTTAATCGTCTTACTGGGAATCAACGTAATAATCGGATTTGCTCAGCCAGGTATTGATTGGCGAGCCCACTTTGGTGGTGCTGTTACTGGCGCGGCAGTGGCCTACTTATTCACTAAAGGAACCCGACTTAATCGGGATCGAATCCATCGGTTTGGACTAGCTGGAATCTTTGTTTTCTTAGTACTTGCAACGATGGCTCGAAACGCACAAGTGTCTGCGTTACTAGGAATTTAAGACCTAGAGATTGGCAAGAAGTCGAAATTAGCAGGTAAGGTTTGATTATGCCTAAGTCCAAGTCTCGTAAATCTAAAGAACCCGCTTACACGCCACCACCAGCTAAGGTGCCGGAGTCATTCAAGGTCGGAAATCCAGTTTGGTTAGCCCCGACCATGGTGACCATGTTTATCTTGGGGCTGTTGTGGATAGTGGTGTTTTACTTGATCGGCAGTCAAGTACCAGTTATGTCTGATCTTGGAAATTTATCCAATGTTTTGATCGGATTTGGCTTTATTGGAGTTGGTTTTGCCCTGGCTACTCGCTGGCGGTAAATAACATGGATGTAATTCCTCCCCAACGGTGGAAAACCTGTGGATAAGTCAAGAAGCGGGTTTTCCAACAGGACTAAAACGATTCTGGTTACTGGTTCGGCAGCAATTGCCGGATTTCTGTTCATTGCCAGTGGAATTACCGCAGATGGGACAAACTTACGAACGGGTGGGTTGGAAGATCTACGCAGCCTGGTCCTTGATCGTGCTTACAAAGTTGGAATCCTCCAAAATCAAGTTGACCAACTGGCCACAGAAGTAAATGAGCTAGCAATTACCAAAGTAGATCCGGTCTTAAGTTCGCGAATTTCCAGACTCGAGCAAGTCACCGGACTTGCTCCTGTTTCCGGCTCAGCTCTGGAAGTTTCGTTAGATGATGCACCCCGTGAAGCAGGAACTGCATTGCCCGAAACTGCAGCCCCAGATGATTTAGTTGTACATCAACAAGATGTTCAAGCTGTAGTTAACGCAATGTGGCGGGGCGGGGCAACAGCCGTGCAAGTAATGGATCAAAGAATTATTTCAACTTCAGCAATCCGTTGTGTTGGAAACACCTTGTTACTACAAGGGCAGGTTTATAGTCCACCATTTGTGATTAAGGCGATAGGAAACACTTCGGATTTACAGCAAGCACTTAATGACGAACCTGGAGTTATGCTCTATCGCGAATATGTGAATCGATTTAATTTAGGTTGGAAGGTTTCGATTTTGAATCAAACCACAATTCCAGCTTGGCAAGGCACCATCGACTAAACAACGCAACGTTGACTAGTTCGGAATAACAGGCTGCAAGCCTTCTGCTAATTTGCGCGCATCTAGGTCGCCACAACGTACCAACCATTCAGCCAACATTTTGTGTCCGCCTTCAGTAAGTACTGACTCGGGATGAAATTGCACACCTTCAATATCCAAATCACGGTGACGTAGTGACATTACAACTCCACCATCTGTCTCACTCGTTATCTCAAGTTCGGTTGGCACAGTGTCACGTTCTACGGCTAATGAGTGATAGCGCGTTGCCGTAAATGGTGAAGGTAACTCAGCCAGAACACCTTGGTTGTGATGAAATACTTGTGAAGTTTTGCCATGCAACAATTCAGGTGCGCGCGAGACAGTTGCGCCGAAAGCTTCAGCAATTGCCTGGTGACCGAGGCAAACTCCAAAGATTGGAACTATCCCACCCAGTTGCTTTACGATGTCGATACAAATTCCCGCGTCAGCCGGTGTTCCGGGTCCGGGAGATAATAAAATTCCATCATAGGAACGGGCCTGCTCAACTGTGACTTCATCATTTCGCTTCACATCAACTTTGGCTCCAAGTTGCGCCAAATATTGGACGATGTTGAAAACAAAACTGTCGTAATTATCGATTACTAAAATTCGTGTCACGGGCATAAGTCCATATCAGCTACAGCGGCGTTGGCGTTGGCGAAGTGGTAGGAGGCACCACAACTGGAAGCTTTGAAACTTTTATGGTCACAGTTGTGCCCTTCAAAGTAATGGCTTTAGCTTCTGGATTTTGCGCGATCACAGTATTTTCAGCAACAGTTCCGTTCTCTTCAAAGACGATCTCAACTAAGAAGCCAGCATTTAAAAGTGTGTTCTTTGCATCAGTCTTAGATTTCCCAACGACATCTGGAACAGGTATCTTGCCACTTGAAACGGTGATACTAACTAATGTCCCAATGTCAACGGCGGTATTTGCAGCAGGATCTTGCGCAATGACAGTACCTTCAGGCTTATCACTATTTTTTGGCGTAACCTTGCCAAGAACTAATCGCGCTTCAGTTAATGCCAGCCTGGCATCTTCACTTGATGCTAGATCAAGTAAGTCAGGAACATTTGTTTGATCCTTGCCGGCCGAGACGATCAAGTTCACGGCCTGACCAAGTTCAATCTGCTCACCCGAGGCCGGATCTTGGCCAAGAATGGAACCTTTTGGCGCATTGTCATCGGGCTGCGGAGTCTGGGTTCCGACAATTAGTCCAATATCGGTAAGCGCTGCCGTTGCTTCGCTAACCGTCATAGCTTTGACATTTGGAACGGCGACAGTTTTAGGTCCAGTTTCAAATAGGTTGTTTCCCAGCAAGAAAATCAGGGCAGCAGCAAAAACCGTGGCAAAGAAAGCGAAAAACCATTTCGCTTTGCCGCTAGTTTTTTTAGTTTCAGCAACAAGCACTTGACCATGGAGACCACCCACAACTGGAATTGTTGTGGTGGGGTCACTTATTGAAATAGCTTCAGTCGCATAATTACTGCGCCCCATTATTGGCATACCGGCCATTGCACGCTCAACGTCAGAACGCATTTCTGCTGCTGTTTGATAACGACTGGCTGGAGATTTAGCAAGCGCACTCAGTGCAATGGAATCAAGTGTTAGTGGAATCGAAGCATCAATAGTAGAAGGCGCCTTCGGTGGCTCATTGACATGTTGATAGGCAATCGCAACCGGAGACTCACCATTGAATGGTGGAGTACCGGTGAGCAATTCGTACAACACGCAACCGCTGGAATAAATGTCGCTGCGCGCGTCTACTAATTCACCTCGAGCTTGCTCAGGTGATAGATACTGCGCAGTTCCCATAACCGCGCTGGTAGCGGTAACAGAGGTAGCGGCGTCACTCATTGCCCGAGCAATACCAAAGTCCATAACTTTAGCGTCGCCATGAGTGTTAATCATGATGTTTGCAGGCTTGATATCGCGATGCACGATACCGTGACGATGTGCGTAGTCAAGTGCTGCAAGCACACCAGCAATAACTTCAAGGGCGCGCTCAGGCAAAATTCGGGGACCATTGTTTAGCATTTGTCGCAAAGTAACGCCATCGACAAATTCCATAACTATGTATGGAACACTTACTTGGCTTGAGCCCTCGCCAATTAAGTCTTCTCCTGTGTCATAGATTGCAACGATATTGGGATGGTTTAGTCCGGCTGCGGATTGGGCTTCACGGCGAAAACGTTCTTGAAACATCGGATCGCGCGCTAAGTCTGGGCGCAGCACCTTGATTGCCACTCGTCGATTTAAGCGTCGATCAGTACCTTCATAAACTTCAGCCATACCGCCGCGGCCAATTACCTGACCGACGTCGTATCTATCACCAAGTTGGGTGAAGGTGCTCACTTAAGTTCTCCTATGTTTTGCCTGACCCGAAGGTCAATACTTCTATTCTTACTTATTGACCTAGAACTGCACGCATCACGGCAGCAGCAATTGGCGCGGCTAGTGAGTTACCACTGACTTCAGTAGCGCCACCACCATTTTGTAAGACAACGGCAATTGCGATTTTAGATTGGTCAGCCGGGGCTAACCCCACAAACCAAGCATGAGCTGGCTCGCCCGGGGCATTTTCTGCAGTTCCAGTCTTACCGCCCACCGCAATCCCAGATATTCGAGCTTTCGAGGCCGTTCCATTATTTACAACCCCAACCATCATGTCGCGCAAAATCTTAGAATTCTCAACCGTCATGGCGCGACCAAATGCAACGGGATTAGTATTTTGCAGCACTGCTAAATCTGGGCCGAGCACTTGACTTACTAAATAGGGTTTCATCACAACACCATCATTTGCGATACCAGCTGCTACAAGTGCCATCTGCAGTGCTGTTGCCCGTACATCAAATTGTCCAATTGCACTCATAGCGGTTTGTGGCTTGTTTGGATCGACTGGAAACCGACTAATCGCTGCAGTCATCGGAACATTGAATTCTGATTCAAATCCAAACTTTTTAGCCTGCTCGCTTATGGCATCGGAACCAAGTTCCATACCAAGCCATGCAAAGGCAGTGTTGCACGAAACTTCTAGGGCTCCTTGCAACGTAGTAACATCGCCGGTCCCACACGATTTTTTATTCCAGTTTCCCAGCTTCACATTTGTACCAGGCAAATTTATTTGTTTAGGTCCAGGTAGCTCTGACGATGCGGTGTATTTGCCAGACTCCAGCGCCGCGGCAGCGGTTACCAATTTAAATGTGGATCCGGGTGGCAACGTCATTGCTAGTGGACGATTTAGTAAAGGCTGGGCGGGATCAGCGTTAAGTTTTTCGTAATTGTTTTGGATGTCAGCAGCATCATGACTAGAAAGGAGATTTGGATCGAAAGACGGCGAGCTTGCTAATGCCAAAATTGCACCAGTCGTTGGATCAATTGCCACAACTGCGCCCGTTCGGCCCTTTAGGGCCTTGATCGCAGCAGTTTGTGCTGCCGGATCAATGGTTAGTCGAATCGCACCACCTTTGGGTTCTCGATTCGCAAATAGTTGTTGAAGTCGATCAACAAAGAAGCGACTGTCATTTCCAGCTAGCACATCATTTTCTGCGGACTCGATACCAGTTGCTCCATAAACCAAGGAGTAGAAACCAGTTACCGAAGCCATAGTTTCGGCATCTGGGTATTCCCTAAGGTATTTGAGTGCATCATCAGTAGATGCTGACTTAGCTATTGCCTGTGATCCCAACAAAATTGGGCCGCGCTCCCTGGAGTACTCAGTTAGGATCACGCGTTGATTGCCTACCTGGTCACGTAAATCACGAGATTGAAATACCTGAATATAAGAGATGTTAATAATTAGAGCCAGTAGCAAGACAACTATGGCAGCGGTGACTCGGTTGATTTGGCGAATCATTCGGAGGCAGCCTCTTGGCGTAGAACTAATTGCTCATCGGTAATTTCTGGTGCGCGAGCGGCATTTGAAATTCGAATCAATAGCGCAACAATGATGTAGTTTGCCACTAGTGATGATCCACCGTAGGAAAGAAATGGTGTGGTTAGCCCAGTTAGTGGAACTAGTCGAGTGACACCACCAATCACAATAAAGGTTTGGATCCCGATAACTGTAGTTAAGCCAATTGCAAGCAGGTTGCCAAATGGATCTCTAGTTGCAACGGCAGCGCGCGCACCGCGTTCGACGATTATGGCAAATAGCAGCAAGATTGCAATTAATCCCATCAGCCCAAGTTCTTCACCAAGTGCCGATGTAATAAAGTCCGTTTTCGCAAAGGGTACAAGTTGTGGGTAGCCCTGACCCCAACCAGTTCCAAAAATGCCACCGTTTGCCAATCCGTAAAGAGATTGCACAATTTGAAAGCCGTTACCGCTTGGATCATCGAATGGATGTAACCAAACATCGAATCTAATTTGGACGTGACCAAATGCTTTGTATGCCAAAGCACCACCGATGGTTAGCAAAACTCCACCGATGATCACCCATGAGCGTCGACCAGTTGCAACATAGAGCATCACAATAAAAAGACCGAACAGCAATAATGAAGTACCTAGGTCTCGTTCCAGAATTAAAACCAACAAGGCAACTAGCCATATCAAAAGTAATGGCCCAACATCCTTAGCGCGCGGAACACCAAGTCCAAATACTTTGTTATGCACGAGAGCTAAAGTGTGTCGCCTCGCCACCAAGAAACCAGCAAAGAAAATCGTAAGTGCAACCTTTGCTAGCTCGCCAGGTTGAAATGTAAATCCAAGAAAACTTATCCATAGTCGAGCGCCGTTAACTTCGTTACCAATTATTGGAAGCAGCGGAAAGAACAACAACGCAATTCCTGAAAAACCTGCAGTAAAAGTGAAACGCTGTAATCGTCGGTGATCACTGACGAATGAAAGTACCAACATGAATGATACGAGCCCTACTAGCATCCAAGTCAGTTGTAAATAAACATCTGGTGTTGGCACCGGACTTCCATTACTTGCAGCCCGTTGGGCATCAGCGGCATCTAGTCGATGAATCATTGCTAGACCTAACATGTTTAACGCAGCCACACTAGGTAACAACAAAGGGTCAGCATACGGAGCTTGCCACCGCACGACACCGTGCGCAAGTAAAAGTAATACGCCGGCACTAATGAGTGAGGTCCAGCCGCCAAGGGTTGCATCACCAGTATTGGCATCGACCAATACCCAAGCAAAAACTCCAATTAACCAGGCACCAATCAAGAGTGCTAGTTC
>CANJRK010000046.1 GCA_947476765.1 Actinomycetota bacterium | reverse complement strand
TCACTGCACTTTCCGGCTCGTGACTAACCAACACTTCGCCGGGAATTTCCTCTTTTGTCGCGGTGGCGTAAATGTGCATTAACGCATCAGTCATCAATGATTTGCTGGTTGCGTCTACCGAGTTTTCCATGATAAATCCGCGCTGTCCGACTATGCGACCACCTCGCACACTAAATACCTGAACGGCAGACTGCAGGTCGTCGTGGTGTAAGCCAACAACATCTGCAAAAGTATCGTCCGGTAGTACAACTACACTTTTTTCTTGCACTCGCTCTAGCGCTGCCAAATCATCGCGCAGTACGCTGGCTTGTTCATAGTCTTGAGCTGTTGAAGCGGATTGCATTCGTTGGGCTAAATCAGCCATTATTGCTTTTGAGTTTCCCGACATGAATGACATTAAGGAGTTGACGACTTCACGGTGTTCTTCGGCCGTCACTCGACCCACGCATGGCGCACTGCAGCGATCTATGTGTGCCAGCAAACATGGCCGACCACTTGCCTTGGCATTTCGATACACCCCCGAAGTGCAACTTCGAACTGGAAATACCCGCAATAAGTGATCTAAGGAATCCCGGATTGCCCAAGCCTGCACATAAGGACCGAAATAGGTAACTCCTTTTCGTTTGTCGCCGCGATACACAAAAGCGCGCGGATACTCTTCAGAAGTTGAAATAGCCAAATACGGGTAGCTTTTGTCATCCCGATATCTAACATTGAAGTTTGGGTCGAATTCCTTAATCCAGGCATACTCCAGCTGTAGCGCTTCGGTTTCAGTTCGAACAGTTACCCAATCCAAACTTGTTGCTGTTGTAACCATTGACTGGGTGCGCGGATGTAACTCGGAAGCAAAATATGAATTGATTCGGCTGCGTAAGTTCTTGGCCTTACCTACATAAATGACACGATCTTGCGAATCCCGCCAGCGATAAACCCCCGGCTCAGTCGGGATGTCTTTAGGTTTATCAGTGATCAGCACGGCTACTTCTTGGGCGAAGTTTTTCCAGCAGCAAGCAGTGGCTTCAAGTACTTAGCGGTGTGACTAGATTTATGGCTCGCAACCTCTTCTGGAGTACCGGTAACCACAACTTTGCCACCGCCAGATCCACCCTCTGGTCCCATGTCAATGATCCAATCAGCTGTTTTAATCACATCCAGATTGTGTTCGATAACGATTACTGTGTTTCCCTTTTCCACTAGTGAATGTAGAACCGTCAATAGCTTTCGCACATCCTCAAAGTGCAAACCAGTAGTTGGCTCGTCTAGTACATACACCGTGCGTCCAGTTGAGCGTTTTTGCAATTCCGAAGAAAGCTTTACGCGTTGCGCCTCACCGCCACTTAATGTTGTTGCAGGTTGACCAAGCCGCACATACCCAAGCCCAACGTCCATCAAAGTTTGTAAGTGCCGAGCAATTGCTGGAATGCTGGCAAAGAATTCCAAGGCTTCTTCAACTGGCATGTTCAATACGTCAGCGATTGTCTTGCTCTTGTAGTGCACTTCAAGGGTTTCTCGATTATATCTAGCGCCATGGCAAACTTCGCACGGAACATAAACATCAGGCAAGAAGTTCATTTCAATCTTTAACGTGCCATCACCAGAGCAAGACTCACAACGACCGCCCTTAACGTTAAATGAGAACCTGCCCTGTTGATAACCTCGCATTTTCGCTTCTGGGGTTTCCGCAAACAACTTTCGAACATGGTCGAAAACACCTGTGTAAGTGGCTGGGTTAGATCGAGGGGTTCTACCGATTGGGCTTTGATCAACATGTACTACTTTGTCTAGCTGATCTATGCCATCAATCTTTTTGTGGCGACCTGGAACGGTGCGGGCACCGTTTAAGTCTCGGGCCAGCACGTTATACAAAATGTCATTAATAAGTGTTGATTTTCCAGACCCAGAGACCCCAGTTACGGCAGCAAATACGCCAAGTGGAATATCCACCTTTACGTCTGCCAAATTGTGTTCTTTGGCTCCGTGAATCGTGAGCATTCTGGCTTTGTCTACCGGGCGCCGAATGGCAGGTACTTCAATTGATCTCTTTCCCGAGAGGTATTGTCCAGTTAAAGACTCTTTGGTCTTGATCAATTTTTCGTAGGATCCACTAGAAACTACATGACCACCGTGCTCGCCGGCACCGGGACCGATATCAACGATCCAATCGGCTGTCCGAATGGTGTCTTCGTCATGCTCAACCACGATTAAGGTATTTCCCAAATCCCGAAGTCTGATGAGTGTCTCAATCAAACGATGGTTATCTCGTTGGTGCAATCCAATACTTGGTTCATCTAGCACATATAAGACGCCAGTAAGGCCGCTACCAATCTGAGTTGCCAACCTAATCCGTTGCGCTTCCCCGCCTGCTAGCGATCCTGCGGGCCGCTCTAGGGACAAATAATCCAAGCCAACATCAATTAGGAAAGCTAACCGCTCATTCACTTCCTTGAGTACTCGATCTGCGATGGCACGCTCTCTTGGGGAAAGTTCAAGCTTCTTTAGAAACTCCGCACATTCTCCGATTGGAAGTTCCGCGATCTGGGCAATGCTCTTGTCGTTCAGCGTTACTGCAAGCGAAAGGGGCTTTAGTCTGGCTCCAGCGCAGGCTGGACACGGAACCTCGCGCATGTAGCCTTCAAGTTTTTCCCGGCTTGAATCGCTTTCAGACTCCTGATGTTTACGTTCAATGTACTGAATTACACCTTCGAAACCGGTCGAATAAGTACGTTGCCTGCCATAGCGATTCTTATACTTGACCTGGACTTCGTGGTCGTGGCCATTGAGTAACGCATTTCGCGCTTTCACTGGAAGCTTTTTCCACGGAACTTCTAAATCGAATTCAAGTTCTTTGGATAGCGCTTTAGTTAGCCGAAAGAAATAGTCAAAAATGTGGCCAGATGCCCAAGGGTCAATTGCACCTTCAGAAAGCGAAAGATCAGGATTTGGGATTACCAAGTCCGCATCAACTTCCATTCTGATGCCTAGGCCTGTGCATTCTGGGCAAGCGCCAAAGGGCGAATTGAAGGAAAAAGACCTCGGCTCCAATTCTTCGAATTGATTACCGTCGAACAAGCAAACTAAGTGCTCGCTAAACATGCGTTCGCGCTCTGGATCATCCTCAGGTAGGTCTACAAACTCAAGCGTCACCAGTCCACCAGATAGTCGCAAAGCAGTTTCTACGCTGTCAGTGAGTCTGCGTGCCGCATCGGCTTTAACTGCAAGTCGGTCCACCACGACTTCAATGGTGTGCTTCTCTTGCTTTTTAAGTTTTGGTGGTTCTTCCAGTGGATAAACCACGCCATCGATCCGCGCTCGCGCAAAGCCCTGGGACTGCAGGCTACGAAATAACTCTGCATACTCACCTTTGCGTTCGCGGATAACGGGAGCTAGAAGTTGGAACCTAGTCCCTTCTTTGATTTCCAAAATTCGATCCACGATTTGCTGCGGTGACTGGCGTGCAATTGGTCGGCCGCAATCTGGGCAATGTGGCCGACCAGCTCGAGCAAAAAGCAATCGCAGATAATCGTAAACTTCAGTGATCGTTCCAACTGTGGAACGCGGATTCCGATTTGTGGATTTCTGGTCAATTGATACCGCGGGCGATAATCCCTCTATAAAGTCAACGTCTGGCTTATCCATTTGACCCAAGAATTGCCGAGCGTACGCGGACAAAGATTCAACGTACCTGCGTTGGCCCTCGGCAAAAATCGTGTCAAAGGCTAACGAAGACTTGCCTGAACCAGATAGTCCGGTAAAGACAATTAGCGAGTCTCGCGGTAGATCAATATTGATGTCTTTGAGGTTATGTTCCCGAGCGCCTCGAACGATTAATTGATCAACCACATCCCTATGTTAGTTGTCGTCGTCCTTCGGTGCATCAGTGATTCGGCCAGCATGCGCATGAGCCGTTGGATCCTTACGTGTCTTGACGAAACTTGCCACAGAGGCAACTGTCAGGATGGTGGCGATCACTACTAAGGAAACCGAGGTAGGAATCTTAGGAATTGATGCATCTACTTCGTGACCATAAAGCAATATCAACTTGAGTCCGATAAACACCAAAATCGCCGAAAGTCCCAGCGATAGATACACCAATTTGTCCAGTAAGCCCTTGAGTAAGAAGTACAGAGCGCGAAGGCCTAGCAGGGCAAAGGCATTAGCTGAGAACACTAAAAATGGTTCTTGAGTAACTCCAAAAGTTGCCGGGATCGAATCAAGTGCAAATAACAAGTCAGTAGCACCAATTGCGATCATTACCAAAAGCATTGGGGTGCCGAATCGCTTGCCGGACTCCTTTATTGTCAATTTTGTGCCGTGGTATTCCTCAGTAAACGGGATCACTTTACGAATGTTTCGGACCATTACATTTTCACTGGGATCAGGATCCTCATCCCAATGTTTAAACAGTCCGTAACCGGTATAGATCAAAATTGCGCCGAAGATTACAAAAGTGAAAGCAAAGGCCTGGAGTGCGGCAGCTCCTAGCGCAATAAAGATTGCGCGGAAAATCAATGCCAGCAAAACACCGAAGAGCAAAACTCTTTGGTGGTAGATGCTTGGTACGGCAAACTGGGTAAGAATGATGATAAATACAAAAAGGTTATCTACCGATAGTGACTTCTCGACCAAATACGCGGCAAAGTATTCGGTACCAAATACGGATCCAAAACTTGACCACACCCAAACGCCGAAAGCTATTGCGATTCCAATATAGAAAATGGACCACAGTGCAGCTTCCTTGAACATCACATCATGCGGTTTGCGACTTACCGTAACAAAATCGAGCACTATTAGGCCCAAGATTGCAAAGATTAATGCGGCCCACAACCCTTGACTGACATCCACTGCGACTTCCTTACGGTTTAGGGTCTTCGTCACCTAGGTGGGCTATGGCTTCACCTTGATATTCGACAGACTCGATCAGTACCTGTTTTACCTCGGACTGCAGGGCGAGTTCTGGATTGCGTCTAACAGCAAAGAGGCTTGTAATTACTGTTACCCCTAATACGCCTGCTATAAACATTAGGGATTGGGCGATCGTTACATGTGGTGGATGCAGTGAAGTCGTACCCGCCAATGCCTCAAGGAATAGCTTTACCGCAATAAATCCAAGAATCACCGCCAGCCCTTTAGCGAGGTAAATGATTTCTGCCAACAATCCATCAAGCAAGAAGTACAGCTGCCGCAGACCCATCAACGCAAAGGCATTTGCCGCAAAAACTAGATAAGCTTCTTTAGTTAGGCCAAACACTGCCGGGATTGAATCCAAGGCGAACAAAAGATCAGTTGTACCTACCGCCAGGATTACCAGAAACAATGGCGTAATGAATCTTTTGCCATCTATTCGGACTACAAACTTTGCGCCCACGTAGTCACGAGTAGTTGGGATGTAGCGCTCCACTAAGCGCACTAAACCGTTACCCTCGGTGTCAGGCTCAGCCTCAAGAGAACGCCACACCGAAATCGCGGTATAAAGCAAGAAAGCTGAAAATATATAGAACGTCGCAGTAAATCTGGAAATAGCTGCGGCCCCAATCACAATCAGAACTCCGCGCAAGACAATCGCAATTGCCACGCCGAGTAACAAGACTCGGTGTTTGAGCATTTCAGGTACAGCAAACGATGACATTAAAACGATGAATACGAACAGATTGTCTACCGAGAGGCTGTATTCGGTAATCCAACCTGCAAGGAATTGTTGTCCATATTCAGGACCAAAGTAGCTCCAGACGAAAGCTCCGAATATTAAGGCCGCAAAGATGTATCCAATAACCCAGCGCGCTGCTTGTTTTGGCCCAAAGACGTGAGAGCGCGCGTCTACGACAACAAAGTCAAGAATAAACGCAGCAACCAAAATACCCATTGTTATTAGCCAGATGCTGGTCGTTATGTTCATGTTTTAACCATAACTAGGCATGTCCGGCTTGTGTCATTTGGCGTAGTTCTTTCTTCAATTCGGAGATTTCATCCCGCAGTCTTGCAGCTAACTCAAATTGCAGTTCACTCGCTGCGGTGTGCATTTGGGTGGAAAGTTGATCAATCAAGTCACCCAAGTCTCGGGCTGGGATGCTGCGTAGATTTTCACGAACTGAAGTTGGAATCCGAACCCCAGATTTTTGTTCTGCCATAAATAGCTCGGTGTCATCATCTTCTTTAGAGATCAGGTCCGTTATGTCAGCAATTTTCTTTCGTAAGGGTTGTGGATCCAGACCATGTTCCAAGTTATACGCGACTTGTTTCGCGCGGCGGCGATTAGTTTCATCAATTGCCACGCGCATTGATTCGGTGATTTTGTCCGCGTACATGTGCACTTCGCCAGAGACGTTGCGCGCAGCTCGACCAATTGTTTGAATTAAACTTCGATGACTGCGCAAAAATCCTTCTTTGTCAGCATCAAGAATTGAAACTAGGGAAACTTCTGGCAAGTCCAAGCCCTCGCGAAGTAAGTTAATTCCAACCAGTACGTCGTACTCCCCTAGCCGCAGCTCGCGTAACAATTCAACTCGGCGCAGAGTATCAATTTCAGAATGTAGATAACGCACCCGAATACCTTGTTCAAGTAAGTAATCCGTTAAATCCTCGGACATTTTCTTGGTCAATGTAGTGACTAGGACACGTGTGCCATTGTCGGCTCGAATTCTAATTTCGTGAATAAGGTCGTCTATCTGTCCTGCTGTTGGCTTCACGATAATTTCTGGATCAATCAAGCCAGTTGGTCGGATAACTTGCTCTACGACATCGCCTTCAACTACCCCTAATTCATAAGGTCCAGGTGTGGCGGACAAATACACAGTTTGCCCAACGCGCTCAAGAAACTCCGGCCACTTCAGCGG
>CANJRK010000045.1 GCA_947476765.1 Actinomycetota bacterium | reverse complement strand
GAAATTTCCTTCTCAGCAACACCAAGTGCGCCAAATGGAATGCACATTTCAATTACGGCAAATGTCAGGATGCCTTTCCAATGGGTTCGCAAGGTCCGCTCATGCCCCTGGTGGATGGCAATTGGTAAAAGTAACGCAGCCGCAATTATTACTCGGCTAAAAACCACAATGGCAGGAGATAGGTCGGCAACCGCAATTCGAATGAATAAGTAAGGCGTGCCCCATATGATTCCTAGCGCGACAAATAGGATCCATCCGCGCTTAGACACAATGCCGATTCTAGACTCCAGCCATTTCCCAGTATTCTTAGGGATCATGAGCGAACAGGCGATTCCAGACCCAAATTTCTATGACGTTCACGCGGTTCAGGAAAAATGGCTGCCAATTTGGGATGAATTAGCGCCATTTCGCTCGGGGCGCCCAGATGATAATCGGCCAACTAAATATGTTTTGGATATGTTTCCCTACCCATCGGGCGACTTACATATGGGCCATGCCGAGGCTTACGCACTTGGTGATGTGATTTCTCGCTACTGGGTGCACCAGGGCTTTAATGTCATGCACCCAATTGGTTGGGATGCATTTGGTCTGCCAGCTGAAAATGCTGCGATCAAGCGCAATGAAAGCCCAGCAATCTGGACCTACGAAAACATTGCAATTCAAAAAGCTTCAATGCGACGCTACGCCTGTTCATTTGATTGGGATCGCGTACTCAACACCTGCGATCCAGAGTATTACCAATGGAACCAGTGGTTCTTTTTGCAAATGTACGAACGTGGTTTGGCTTACCGAAAAGATTCTGCAGTTAACTGGTGCCCATCATGTCAAACAGTTTTGGCCAATGAACAAGTTGTTGGCGGGGAATGTGAACGCTGCGACTCTGCAGTAACTAAAAAGAAATTGAATCAGTGGTACTTCAAGATCACAGATTATGCCGACCGCTTGCTGGATGATATGAAAGAACTTGAAGGTCAGTGGCCTGAAAAAGTTCTGCTCATGCAGCGTAACTGGATTGGTCGCTCCCAAGGCGCCGAAGTAAGTTTTGAAATTGAAGGTCGTGTTGAACCGGTTGTGGTTTACACAACTCGCCCCGACACCCTTTATGGTGCAACTTTCTTCGTAGTTGCTGTGGATTCAGCGCTTGCTGCGGAATTGGCGCAGGGTACTGACAGCGAAACTGCATTTAACGAATATTTAGAAAAAGTTAAATCAACTAGTGACATGGACAGATTGGCAACTGATCGCCCAAAGACTGGCGTATTCCTAAATCGCTATGCGATTAATCCAGTAAATGGCGAGCGACTACAAATTTGGGCAAGTGATTATGTACTTGCTGACTATGGCACGGGCGCAATCATGGCAGTTCCAGCTCATGATCAAAGAGATTTAGATTTCGCCAAGGCTTTTGACTTGCCGGTACGAGTAGTAGTGCACTCAGAAACTGATCCTGCTGTTACCGGCGAAGCAACTGCTGATGATGGCGCGCACATTAACTCAGGCAATCTTGATGGCTTAGGTAAAGCAGATGCAATTGCCAAAATCATTTCCGAACTTGAAACCAAAAGTCTTGGTAAGCCTGCGACAAACTATCGCCTTCGGGACTGGTTGATTTCTCGGCAACGTTTTTGGGGAACTCCAATCCCAATCATTCACTGCCCAGCTTGTGGCGAGGTGCCAGTACCAATTGACCAATTGCCAGTTCGCCTGCCAGATGCTGCTGGACTCGATTTAGCTCCAAAGGGAACTTCACCCCTTGGTGCAGCAGACGAATGGGCAAATGTTCCTTGCCCAAAGTGTGCGGGACCAGCTCGTCGCGACGCCGACACCATGGATACTTTTGTTGATTCATCCTGGTACTACATGCGTTATCTAAACCCACAGTTAAGTTCTGCGCCGTTTGATCAAGCCGAGGCCAAGAAATGGTTACCAATTGATCAATACGTGGGTGGCGTAACCCACGCAATTCTGCACCTGCTTTACAGTCGATTCTTTACCAAAGTTATGTATGACATGGGCATGGTCGATTTTGTTGAACCATTCAAGCGGTTACTTAACCAAGGCATGGTCCAGATGGATGGCTCTGCAATGAGTAAGAGTCGTGGCAACTTGGTAAAACTCAGTGAAGAATTATCTGAACATGGCGTTGATGCAATTCGCTTAGCCCTGGTGTTCTCCGGACCACCTGAAGATGATGTTGACTGGGCAGATGTTTCGCCAAGTGGAGCTAGAAAATTCTTGGCTCGTGCTTACCGATTAGCTGGCGATGCAAACAGCGCACCTGGCGTAGCTTTTGCAGACGGTGACTTGGCTTTGCGTAAGGCAACCCATAAAGCAATTAACGATGCTCAACTAGCGGTTGAAACTTATCGTTTCAATGTTGCCGTGGCTCGCACTATGGAATTAGTTAATGTCACGCGCAAGGCGATTGATTCAGGATGTGGCGCAGCCGATCCTGCAGTACGCGAAGCCTGCGAAGCGGTAGCAATCATGCTTTCCTTGGTCGCGCCTTACACCGCAGAAGAAATGTGGTCGCGCCTTGGTCACCAGCCTTCGGTTGCGTTGGCGCCGTGGCCAGAAGTTGACCCAAAACTTCTTGTCGAAGATTCTGTGCAGTGCGTGATTCAAGTCAATGGCAAAATCAAGGAACGCCTAGAGATCTCTCCAAGCATTACCGAAGATCAAATGCGCGAACTAGCTATGAGCCAAGCTTCTGTTATTGAAGCGATCGCCGGACAGACCATCAAAGTGGTCGTGGTGCGTCCGCCAAAACTTGTCAATATAGTTCTGGGCTAACCAATGTCAGTTGGCATCGTAACGGACTCAACTGCTTATCTGCCAGAAGCATTGGTAGCGCAGTTAGCGATTGAAGTTGTGCCATTGCAAGTAATCAGTAACGGAACTCCCTTCAATGAAGTTGATGGAATCACTGTGGTGCAAGTTGCTACCGCATTGCGTGCTGGAAAATCAGTAACGACATCACGACCAAACCCAGACCTATTCGTGGCAGCTTATGAGCGACTCCATGCCGATGGCGCAGACTCAATCGTGAGTATTCATTTGTCGAGTGAGCTTTCTGGAACCTATGAATCGGCAGTCTTAGCCAGCCGTCGCGTTGATTTTCAAGTCGACGTAATGGATTCCCGTGGCATCGCGATGATGATTGGTTTTGCTGTGATTGCTGGGGCGAGGTTAGCAGCCAACGGCGCAGCACATGCAGACGTAGTCAGCTTGATCAACCGCAAGTGCAGTGGCGCAACTATTACGTTTTACGTGGACACCCTTGAATTTTTAGAGCGTGGGGGACGAATAAACGCGATGCAGGCCCGAATGGGTAAGGCTATGGACCTGAAGCCATTGCTGCACATGATCAATGGGAAAGTCGAGCAACGAGAGCTGGTCAGAACAAGGGAAAAAGCTTTGGCTCGAATGGTTGAGATAGTTTGCGCTGCCGCCCGAATCAAATCTGAAATCGCAGTGCACCACGTTGAAGCCCAAGCCGCAGCTGAGGCCATTGCAGCTCAACTAATGAATCGCACTGGTATAACAAACATCGAAGTGTCCCCAGCTGGCGCAGTTGTTGGAACTCACGTAGGGCCGGGCTCGATAGCAGTTGTAGTCAGTCCACAGGTATAGGTTTCCCACACATTAACTGAGTATTGCATTCGTTTAGTTAGTGCAATTTAACGTTCAAGCCATGAAGTTGTTTCATCGGAGATCTTTGCAGGTTACTAATCTGGCGTTGGCACGATTAGAAAAGGTCTTTGGTGGCCGACCAGAAGTATCGCTCCCATCCGAGCCCGTGCAAATCTTGATTAATCCACCGAAACAAGCCATCGCCCCAATTGCTAAATTTGTAATAGTCGCAGTCTCAGTCGTTGGGTTATTAGTTTGGCTAAATCGCCCATCGCCGACAGCAGTTCCAGTAGTCACTAATGACGGGATTGCAATTCCAAGATCTTCACTGTCGCCATCAGTTGGCATTGGAGATCTTGGTTCCACAAACCAAATCGTGGTGGATGTTAAAGGTGATGTGTTAACTCCTGGACTTGTGACGCTAACAGCAGGTGATCGAGTTGCTGATGCAATTACAGCCGCTGGGGGATTGACACCCGGTGCCAATGTAACTTCATTGAATTTGGCCGAGCGTCTATCTGACGGCCAAATGATCTTTATCGGAAATGCCTTATCCAGTGACGTTGCTAGTGATCCGCGCATAAACATAAATCAAGCTTCGGAATCAGAACTTGATGCCTTGCCCGGGGTTGGTCCGGTTATGGCTGGTCGGATTGTGGCATGGCGCGAAACTAATCAAAGGTTTCATTCCGTTGATGAGTTACAAGAAGTTCCTGGCATTGGACCAAAAGTCTTTGCGAACTTAAAACCACTCGTTCGAATTTAGGTGGATTTTCGATTAGCGCCGCTTGCTCTGGCGACTTGGCTTTCGGCAGCTTTAACAATTGGAATTTATGGTTTAGGAAATCCAGTTTGGTTTTGGATCACCGCCGCAGTCGCCGTATTTTTAATTCAATTAATCCTTAGAAAACTTTCTAATACCGAAATTGATTTAACAACGTTAGTCGTGATGCTCGCACTAGGGGCGATACTTGGTATCGCTATTTCGATGCTACGAATCTATCCACTGACCTATGGGCCAATAGCGCAGGCGAGTGCGCGTAATGCCGTAATCAAAGGCGTAGCTGTCGTAACCTCGGATCCAGCAATCACTAGTCGTAAAGGCCAGCTTGATTGGACGAATCAAGAAGTACTGCGAATAACCTTGCGACTGGAAACGGCCACTATTCACAGCCAAACATTTGATCTCCACTCACCAGTTTTAGTTTTTGCAAGTAATCCTGAATTATTAGCAGCCCTGAAAACTTATGTTCCTGGTCAGAAAATATCAGTTACAGGCAAACTATCGAAGGCACCATTGGGTAAACCATATGCGGCCTATCTGAAGTTGCTTGACGTTCCAGACGTAATTGAAACTCCACCTCGCTATCAATGGTTGGCGGTAAATTTACGATCAGGACTGCATGCGTCGCTGCAGGGCAAGTCTGACGCAGCAAAAGGATTAGTGCCAGGGCTAGCGCTAGGGGACAGCTCGGCACTTACCAATGAACTAGCAAGTGACATGAAGAGCGCGGGCCTGACTCATTTGATTGCAGTTTCGGGAACTAACGTGACGTTGCTAGTCGTTTTAGTTTTAGCAGTTATGCGAAGGTTTCGAGCTAGCAAAAATTTGCAATATTTTGTAACTGTTGTTGCATTAGTGGGATTCGTCATATTGGTAAGGCCACAGCCCAGCGTGCTACGGGCTACTGTGATGGGTCTGGTTGCACTTGCGGCTACTTTCACCAGCTCAAACAAATCACCAGTTCCAGCATTAGCGCTAGCAGTAATTGGATTAGTGACCCTGGATCCGTGGCTTGCCATGTCTTATGGCTTTGCACTTTCCGTAGCGGCAACGGCGGGATTGGTTTTGTGGGTTCCGCGCTTAATAAATTTCTTGGAACTTAAAACCTCAAAGCGAATTCCGCTTTGGGTAATACAAACTTTGGCGGTGACCATGGCTGCTCAGTTTGCCGTTTTTCCAATGCTTGTTGCGCTGGGCTCACCACTGTCGCTAACTGCCATACCGGCAAATATGTTCGCAGGACCCTTGGCTGGACCAACAATGGTCTTGGGTTTACTTGCGGCGCTTGTCACTCCAGCGTCGAGCTATTTAGGCGGGTTAATTGCTTCAGGCGCTGGGCAATTTGCTCAACTCATTGCGGTTATTGCACACTTATGTGCTGGAATTAGCTGGTTGCTCATCCCGTGGCCCAGTGGAAAGTTCGGCGTCGTACTTGCGACCACAATGGTTTCAGTCGGAGTCCACGCTGCAATACAGTGGCGACGACTCGCGCTCGAATCCAAGTCGATCTTTGTTTCCGTACTTACTGCTGCAGTGTTCTTGTTATGGCAGCCACCGAATCTAAGTTTTAAACCCTGGCCACCTGCAGGTTGGGTTATGGTTTCCTGTGATGTGGGACAAGGTGATGCCACAGTTATTCGAGTGGGACCTAACGAAGCCGTTGTCGTGGACGTTGGCGGTGATCCAGATGCAATTGATCGTTGCCTCACTGAGCTTCACATCAAAAAAATCCCAGTTCTGTTATTAACACATTTCCATGCTGACCATGTTGGTGGACTAGATGGAGTCTTTAAGTCTCGAAAGGTATCGCAAGTTCGACTCAGCCCACTTGAAGACCCACCTTTAACGACTGAATATGTTTCGGAGGTATTGCGCAACCGAAATCAAGTTGCCTCGGTTTTGACTTATCCTGAGGAATTTCAAATCAATGGCATACGCTTTACCTGCCTGTGGCCCAGTCAGCTGATACTTGGCCAGGGTAGCGATGCCAATAATGCCAGCGTGGTTATCGCCGTGGCAGTAGCTGGAATCGACATCCTATTAACTGGCGATATAGAGCCGCCCGTTCAAGACGAAATCGTACGAACAATTGCACCAATTGATTTTGAAGTAATTAAGGTGGCGCATCATGGGTCCAAATATCAATCACCAGAGTTTGCGGCCTGGGCCAATGCCCAGGTGGCTCTAGTTTCAGTTGGCAAAGACAACGGTTATGGCCACCCGGCACCAGAAACCATTTCGCTTTATGAATTACTTGGCAGCAAGGTATTTCGCACTGATAAAAATGGTGACTTGGCCATAGTGGTCAAGGACTCCCAGATTCGGGTGGCGACCCACCGTTAGTCAGTGGCTCGTGACATATTGAAGCCATGGCAAAGAAGTCGGCAACTGACCAAGCACAGGTAGTCCTTGCCGTAGGCAAAGAATCAGTT
>CANJRK010000044.1 GCA_947476765.1 Actinomycetota bacterium | reverse complement strand
GCCCACCGGTTCGTGAAATCCTTGCGAGCGGGAATTGTGTGGGTAAATACCTACCGCATGATTTCGCCGATGGTTCCCTTTGGTGGTTACGGTCAAAGCGGAACTGGCCGCGAAGCCGGTGCTGAATCAATCTTGGATTACACCCGCACCAAGTCAGTTTGGATTAACACTTCTGAAGCACCAATCGCAGACCCATTTGTAATGCGTTAGAAACTTGTAAATTCCTATGGTGCGGGCTATTGAACCACATAGCCCGCACCACAAGTTTTTAGTTTGCTGTCTCGCCTAGTTTCTTTTCAGTTGCGTCAGCTCTGGTGACTGCCAGGTACCCAACCAAAATTACGATGAGCACGAGGAAAATCGCGCTGGTAGTTGTTGTTCCCAGTCCGATTCCACTATCGTCCTTCGACTGTGACATGTAGTCACCTATCGAGGCACCAAGTGGTCGAGTCAAAATATAGGCTGCCCAAAAAGTTGTAACTTCGCTGGCTTTAAATCCAAATCTTGCGATAGCTACCACTGCGATGAGTGCGCCAAAGATAAGGGCCGATAATCCGTATCCCAGTTGGTAGGTTTCCGAAAACAGATCTCCAGCCGCAGTACCTAAGGCAAATGTGAAAAGGATTGCGAGCCAATAGAAAATCTCGCGGCGAGTCGTGACAATGGAGTGAATCGATAACGTCTTTTCTGAAGCAAACCAGATTGCAAAAACTACTGCCAAGGCAATCGCGAAAATTATTGTTGCGGTCTGAAGTGGTAATCCAAGGTTGTCCGTTAAGTTATCGGTAATTAGGGTTCCAACGACACTAATCAAAACTACGGTAAGCCAATACGAGACTGGAATGTACTTACGCGTTATAAATTGCACGGCAAGTGCCACAAGAAGTAGCACGGTCATCAAAACGGATGTCTTGGAAAGGCCAAACCCGAGGGTTTCATTTAGATAGTCGGCAAAAGTTTCACCCACTGTCGTTGCCATGATTTTGATAAGCCAAAAGAACAAAGTTACTTCGGGAACTTTGTTTAGCATGGTGCGGGCAGTACGGGAATTGCTCGTCAGGTTTGTCATTTCCCGAAAATACCAAAATTTGGGTTGATCGAAATAAACAGCGTGTAAGGGTCTTGTAAAGAATTCCTTCAAATTTAATTTAATTGATCGTGAAGTCCTTAGTGTCTTCATTAATCAAACTTCCATCTTTGGCAGAAGTATCAAATGCTCGGAATGTGTAATCACCAGCGGGCAGTGAGCCAAAGTCTACCGACCAGTTTGAACGATCTGGGCAGGCTGTGGCCGAAGTTGTAGCTCCAGAATTAATAACTTGTGCCTTCTGTATCAGCTCCCAGGACACATTTGCCTCAAAGGTGCAAGCGGTACCGGAAATACTTACTGGACTAGTTAAGTCACTGCGGTCCAGCAGGTCTACCCAAACACTGGCCAAGACTTCGTAATCAGGTTCCCTGGTAAAAACCTGGGTTGCATCAACATGACCAGCCAAAGTTTCAACCGGTACTCCATCAACAGTTAACTTTACGGATTTCACAGATGGATCATTTTCTGTCAGTGTCCAAACAATTTGATCAATAGCTCGCTGTTCAGCCTCGGCACCCACTTGTAATCGTCCAAGCGAAATATCAACTGTGGCAACATCGGCAACTCGAGTTATGCCATTAACTTTGCTGCCTGTTCGCCAAAGATTCTGGTAGTTCCCATCGGTGGGTGGTAATTGACCAGTTATCAGCATTGTGAGGGAATTTAATCCTTTGTCCTCACCTAAGTCGTTTTCCGTAACGCTGACTTCTTGGACTTCCTTGTAGAGGCGAAAGCCGTTGTCCGTGTCAACCACGTAATAAAACGTGTAATTATCAAGTACTTCTGGCGGTGCCGAAATCTCACCAGAAATTGCAGCGGATGGCGACGAGTCTGGTGAACTGCTGGAACTGGTGCATCCCGAGATCGCCATTATCAGAGCGATCGGAACCAGAAGGGTACGAACCAAAACTTGCTGCATTGCACCCGCCTCTCCCCTTAAGCCTAACTAGTTATAGACCCATACTTGCCGGTGCGTATTTTGAAATAGACTTCCCTGCAGGAGGAAACGACATGGCTGAATTGGTCTTTTTCACAGGGACAATGGATTGCGGTAAATCAACCCTTGCTGCTCAAGTTAATTACACTCATGCCAGTCGTGGCCGTCGTGGCATAGTTTTCACCAGAAATGACCGCGCTGGATCTGGAGTACTTTCCAGTCGACTGGGACTTGAAGTTGCAGCTACTGAAGTAACGGATGCGACAGATTTCTTTGCCCTTGCCCTTTCCGAGAATTCGAAAACAGATCCTCTGGACTTTTTCATTTGCGACGAGTCGCAGTTTTACACTCGCGAGCAGATTGATCAACTAGCCCACGTTGTTGATGACCTAGAGATAGATGTCTTTGCTTTTGGCATCGCAAGTGATTTTAGAACTGCATTATTTCCTGGTTCTGCTCGACTATTTGAATTAGCTGACCGAATCCAAGTCCTACAAGTTGAGGCCTTGTGTTGGTGTGGTCGTCGCGGTACACATAATGCGCGAACCATTGATGGCGTAATGGTCACTGAAGGTGAGCAAGTTGCAGTTGGTGATACTGCTGGCGAATCAGGCGTAGTTAGTTATGAAGTGCTTTGCAGGCGTCACCACATGGCGGCTATGCCAATAAATCACTCGGCTGATTAGCGCTTTTTCGACCGAGAGAGCAGTCCAATTAGGCCAATTCCGGCAGCTGCTGCAGCTACCGCTCGCTCAATTCGAACTGAGCCATCTTCAGCTATGAAAAAAGCGCTAGTGGCATCTAGGCCACGGGCGGCTACGTTACCTGGCTTCACATAGTTCTCTAAGTCAGAAACGGTTTTCGTCAGGTTTTCGCACGTGGCATTGATTTCGGATGCGATTGCATCCGCCGTCCGCTTTTTACCCACTCGATGTGTTCCTGACATGTCCTCCAGCCTACGAGTTAGGCGCTAATTCTCAGAATTGACTGCGCTTAGCCCAGCACATGCGAGCAACTAAATCATGGGCTATTCTTATTGCAAAGAGTTCGCAATAAGGAGATCCATGGCAATCGCGGCTGACATTAGCCCAAAGACCAAAGTTAAACTTCGTGACCGCTTAACTAAGGCGGAGTGGCGCCGGATGTATGCGATGTTTGGTTTCATCCTGCTGCTTCACGTTGCTGGTATTTCTCTAATGTATTTTGCAACCAAGGGTAACTATGTACTTTCTGATGGATCACTTTTTGGCTGGGGCACGGCGCTTTTAGCTTATGTTCTGGGAATGCGACATGCCTTTGATGCCGATCACATTTCTGCGATCGATAACACGACTCGAAAGTTAATGAGTGAAGGCCAACGCCCACTTGCTGTTGGCTTCTTCTTCTCGCTGGGGCACTCTTCCGTTGTAGCTGCACTTGCTTTATTGCTTAACTTTGGAATTCAATCACTTGGATCACAACTTAAAGATGATAATTCTCAACTACATCATTACACCAGCTTGATCGGTACCACCGTTTCCGGAATTTTCTTGATGTTAATTGCGATTTTAAATTTCATCGTGCTTTCTTCGGTCGTAAAAATATTTATCGACATGCGTAAAGGTATGTATGACGAAGCCGAATTGGAAAAGCATCTCGATTCCCGCGGTCTATTAATGAGATTTTTTGGTCCAATTGCCCGGCGCATAGATAAGTCCTGGAAAATGTATCCGCTGGGAATTTTATTTGGCCTTGGATTTGATACCGCAACAGAAATCGGTTTACTAGTTCTCGCTGGAACTTCAGTCATTGCAGGATTGCCATGGTGGGCAATCATTAGTTTGCCTTGCTTCTTTGCTGGTGGCATGAGCCTGCTAGACACAATTGATGGCTCGTTCATGAACTTTGCTTACGGCTGGGCGTTCTCAAAGCCAGTTCGCAAGGTCTACTACAACATTGTTATTACTGGATTATCTGTTGCCGTAGCTTTCTTTGTTGGTGGACTTGAAATCTGCCAAGTTATCTCCGAGCAATTGTCGCTAACTGGGCCATTTTGGGACTATGCAAATTCATTTAACTTGAATGCTGCTGGGTACATAATCGTTGCTGTCTTCGCAGTCGTCTGGATCGCTGCACTACTTATTTGGAAGTACGGTCGTATCGAAGATCGCTGGCATGAAAAAGCACATGCAGCTCAACTAGAACGTGGTGAGAAAGTTGACCACGTGGCTGCGGGTATCGAATTGGGCCCAATTGGAAATGCTTTTGTAATCGATGGCGACGAAAAAGATTTAGGCAAGTAAACCAGGTACTTAGCCGTACCCTTAGATCCATGATCAGTATTTGGAGTAGCGGCAAAGAACTTGCCCCTGTTTTAAAAAACTCCTTGTCTCAAATAGAAGCGCAATTTTTCTTTTCCTGGGATTTACGCAAACATCAGAATGAATTCACAGCATGAACGTCATGAAAAAGAAGTGGCTGACTCGAAACCTAGTTGTACTAAGTCTCATTTCACTAATGCAAGACGCAGCAAGCGAAATCATGTACCCCTTGCTCCCGCTATTTTTGACGGGTGTACTTGTAGCCCCAGCAATTGTCTTGGGAGCCGTAGAGGGATGTGCTGAAGTTACGATGGGCATCTCGAAGTACTTTGCCGGCAAAGCTTCAGATACTCGGGGGCGCAAGCAGTTCATAACAGCGGGTTATGGATTAGCAGGGGTTGGCAAAATTCTTGTGGCTGCATCTGTAGTTTGGCCAACGGTTTTGATTGGTCGAGTTATAGATCGCCTTGGTAAGGGAATTCGGTCGGCACCCCGCGATGCCATGATCACAAATAGCGTTGACCCGGAACATTATTCGCGTGCTTACGGTTTTCACCGAAGCGCAGACACCTTAGGTGCAGTCATCGGACCAATAATTGCACTGATTGGACTCGCTGTTTTAGATGGAGATATTCGCGCAGTCATGTGGTGGGCAGTGGTGCCAGCTGTTTTATCAGTTGGGCTAACTTTCTTTATTCGGGAGGAACGTAAACCTAAACCAGTCAAGGTAGCGATCGAGACTCCCAAGTTGACGTTGCCGAAAAATTTTTGGACTACATCCGTTCCATTTATTCTCTTTGCCTTAACGAATTTGCCAGATACTCTGCTACTGCTTCGACTTTCACAAATTGGAACTTCCACAACCAACGTAGTACTCGCTTACATTGGATTTAATGTGGTTTATGCCTTAGCTGCATACCCTGCCGGCATTCTGGCGGAAACAATCTCTCCACACAGAATCTACGCATTAGGACTTGCGGCATTTTCAATCAGCTACATTGCTTTGGGCTCGATGACTGAACCTGGATTGGCCATGTATCTAGTCGTGGCCCTTTACGGATTTTTCCCTGCGCTTACCGATGGGATTGGAAAATCCATGGTCTCGGCAGTGGTGCCTAAATCCTCACATGGGCGGGCTCAGGGGATTTTCCAGTCGCTCTCAGGTATGTCAATTTTGGTTGCTGGACTTTGGGGTGGCGCTCTCTGGGGCCTTGGATCCGGTTCCGGTTCGCTGCCCATGACAATAGCGGGTGCGCTTGCGGGCCTTATGTCAATTGGATTCTTTATTTTTGGCAAGTCACCGCTGTTCGCTGAGTCTTCGATCGACTCCGCTCTAACCGACGAATGAGACTAAACCACATCCGATTATGAAGTTAGGCAATTTGCCTGACAGAATAGAGCCCACGTGCGGGAGTGGCGGAATTGGCAGACGCACCAGATTTAGGATCTGGCGCCTTCGGGTGTGGGGGTTCAAGTCCCCCCTCCCGCACCATAATAAGTAGATGACTTACAACTTTAGTAATCAAGTTTTTGTTATCACTGGCGGAGCTGGCGGCATCGGCTCAAAATTGGCCCAAGATTTTGCAAGTAAAGGCGCCCAAGTAGTCGTAGTTGATTTAAATTCTCAAAAAGCTGATCTGTTGGTTGCATCGCTTCCAGGATCAAACCACTTAGCCATCGCAGCTGACTTAACAAATAGAAATTCGATTGATTCAATTTTGAATCAGATTTCGGATAAGTATGGTCACATTGATGTTTTAATTCCAAATGCGGCAATCACTACTACCGATCGCTTTGACGTTAGAACCGTGGAAAGCATTGAGACTGAGCTCGACATAAATCTTGTCAGCCCACTTGTCCTGCTGCGTAAAGCAATTCCACTTCTTAAAAAATCCAAAGACCCTCGAGTAATCGTTACTGTTTCGCTTGGCGGAATTTTCCCACTGGGTGAAACTCCGATGTATACCGCTTCAAAGTTTGGATTGCGTGGCGCCGTACTTTCAATTGGTATGGACATGGAAGCAAAAGGTATCAAAGTAGGTGCCGTACTGCCATCAGCAACAGATACTCCAATGTTGCATCGCGAAGCTATCGAAGGTGGCAACTCACTTCAATTCATGGATCCGCCGCAATCTACTGAAGCGGTATTGAAATGCTTCTTGAAAATGCTGGATAAGCCAAAGTTTGAGCGTTATCCAAAACCTAGTGAATCATGGTTGGTCCGAGTTGCAATGTTGTCACCAAACTCATTGCCAAAGCTGATGCCACTATTCCGCGGTCGGGGTGAACGCGGACATATCAAGTTCTTGAAAGAATTGGAACGTAGAGGTATCGCAAGACGCGATGGAGATACTTGGGCCTTAGTTTCAGACGATTAAATTTTTGCTTTAACCGGAGCGTATGTTGCATCGTCCACTGTGGTAAAACCAAATTTGTCGGTTAGGTATGACAAATATTCGCGATACGTGGTCACGTCAATGTAGTTAGTGTGACGATTGCTCTCAATGTATTCATGCCCACCTGATAGATCAGGTTCATCGGTGGCCTTCATTTCATTCCACGCTTGCAGATTCTCACCGGTTTCCCGCATTCGAATATCCATCAAAACCAGTT
>CANJRK010000043.1 GCA_947476765.1 Actinomycetota bacterium | reverse complement strand
TTCGCTCCAAGGGTTCTAGATCTGTGAGGGACTCTGAGCTAAACAATGAATCAGAATTGTTTTCCATAGGGTTTGGTCCAGTTACGGCGCCAGCAGGTGTAGTTCCAATAAATCCCGAGAGCAACGTAAAACTGAGTAGGGTTATCCCAATTTGCTTAACGCGGGGGAAGTACGGCACACCTCTAATCTACGTCAGGCTTGGCAAAAAATTGTGTGGCGTAAATGCAAGAACCGCCCAAGAATGTTAGGTGCGATAGTCTGCCTTTACGGGCAAATTGCGCGCAAACCTCGAAACTGGTGAAGGCTAAATATTTATGAGCGACTCGATGACCTTGCGACTAACTGTCGGGCTTGCCATCACGGTTGTCCTATTGGCGTTAGCCCTGAAACGCCTTTGGTTTCTATTTCAATTGGTGCGAAGTGGTGAGCCTGCCGTTGATCGGACTGCGCAAAAGAGAGTGCGTGCCCGGGCTGAAGTCACTGAAGTCTTCGGTCAAAAGAAACTTTTAGCCTGGACTGTTCCAGGAATTGCCCATGTTCTGGCTTTTTGGGGATTTATAGTTCTTTCGCTAACAATTGTTGAGGCATTCGGCGCACTTTTTGACAACGAATTCGCAATTCCAATAATTGGTAGGTCTCCAATCGTTGGATTCCTTGAAGATTTATTTACGCTATTTGTATTAATTGGTATTGCCATGTTTGCCGTAATTCGGCTGTTTCGTAATCCAGTCAAGATGGGTCGCGAATCGAGATTTTATGGATCACATACAGGTGCAGCTTGGTTTGTCCTGTTCATGATCTTTAATGTGGTCTGGACACTGCTGTTATATCGCGGGGCACAATTTAATGTAAGTAACGAACTAGGAACTAACAATTTTCCATTCATGGCAGGTGGCGCTTTTGCCTCAGAGTCTGTAGCTGGGTTGATAGAGCCACTCGGACTGCATGCTAATGAATGGCTGGAAACGATTGGCCTTTGGCTAAACATTGGCGTGATCCTTGGATTTCTCGTACTGGCACTGCATAGCAAGCATTTGCACATTGGAGCAGCGCCGCTCAATGTGCTTTTCAGTCGCCGACCGAATGCCCTTGGACCATTGCTACCAATTTATGCAGGTACTGAAGTGCTGGATTTTGAGGATCCAGCTGATGATGCAATTTTTGGTCGAGGGAAAATTGAAGATTTCACCTGGAAAGGCAATCTAGATTTACTAAGTTGCACTGAATGTGGTCGTTGCCAGGATCAGTGTCCTGCTTGGAATACTGGCAAGCCACTGAGTCCAAAACTTA
Organism: Actinomycetota bacterium; assembly: GCA_947476765.1. Lineage (GTDB taxonomy): Bacteria > Actinomycetota > Actinomycetes > S36-B12 > UBA5976 > UBA5976. The sequence continues at coordinate 5,692 of CANJRK010000043.1, read as the reverse complement.
TGGTGATGGATTTACGAGATCACTTATTTGCGAAAGCTCCCTATATTCTTGCTGGAAGCGATGACTCCAAACTCGATGGTCTCAGTCCACAGGTTCAAGCCGAAGTTGCCCGACCTATCGTTGGCTCACGAGCAGATGATCCGAATGCTGCTACCGATGGTTACGATGCAAAGGGCCACCGCTCAAGTGAAGGTGCCGTAATTGACTACGATGCATTATGGTCGTGCACATCATGTGGCGCTTGTGTGCAGCAATGCCCAGTAGATATTGAACATGTTGATCACTTCATGGATCTGCGTCGACACCAAGTCTTGGTGGAATCAGAATTCCCTGCCGAACTCAACGGTCTGTTTAAAAACCTCGAAACTAAAGGCAATCCCTGGGGTATGAATACCAGCGGTCGCATGACCTGGATTGAGGAAGTGGAATTCCCGGTACGAGTCTTTGGCATGAATGGCGAGGATAAAATCCCTGCCGATGTCGAATACTTATTCTGGGTTGGTTGTGCCGGCGCATATGACGATCGGGCAAAGCGAACAACTAAAGCTGTCGCTGAATTGCTACATACTGCAGGGATCGAATTCATGGTTCTTGGCGAAGGTGAAACTTGCACTGGAGATCCTGCGCGCCGAGCTGGTAATGAATTTCTGTACCAAATGCAAGCGGCGCAAAATGTTGAAGTGCTTAACGAAGTAGGCGCAAAACGCATCGTTGTCACATGCCCGCACTGCTTAAACACAATTGGTCGTGAGTATCCGCAACTGGGTGGAAACTACGAAGTCGTGCACCACACTGTTTTGTTGAACCAATTAGTGTCCGAGAATCGGCTAACTATGTTGACTCCTGAAGATGAGACTGTGACATATCACGATCCGTGCTACCTCGGTCGTCACAACAAGATCTACATGCCACCACGGGAACTTATTACGAGCATGCCAGGCATAAACCTAGTTGAAATGGATCGCAACAAAGAAAAGTCATTTTGTTGTGGTGCTGGCGGTGGCCGGATGTGGATGGAAGAAACTATCGGCACTCGAGTAAATCTAAATCGTGGTGATGAGGCCTTGAGCACTCGTGCAACAAAGATTGCGGTTGCTTGTCCATTCTGTTCAGTGATGCTTAACGATGCGGTTACCGTTCGTGGTCAAGAAGCCGGTGGCGACCCCGCGGCTGAAGTTGTCGACGTTGCGACGCTATTACTTGATCGTGTTAAAGCAAAGTAATTAATTTATTTTCGTGCGGTGAAAGTTTGCGTGCGACCGACTAGGAGTTGGTCCGCGCTGACCTTGGTAACGGGAACCGTAGATGCTCGATCCATAAGGGTGTTCAGCTTCAGATGACATCTGGAAGAAACAAACTTGACCTATCTTCATTCCTGGATAAAGCAATATTGGCAAGGTTGCAACATTCGCAAGTTCAAGCGTTACGTGTCCAGAAAAACCCGGGTCAATGAATCCTGCAGTTGAGTGAGTTAGTAATCCGAGTCGACCCAGACTTGATTTGCCTTCAAGTCGAGCTGCGACATTATTCGGCAAGGTAACTACTTCGTAAGTACTACCCAAAACAAATTCCCCTGGATGTAAAACAAATGGCTCATCGCCAATTGCTTCAACTTCACGTGTTAAATCTGTTTGTTCTTTCGATGGATCAATGTGCGGATAGCGATGGTTCTCAAAAACTCGAAAGAAGCGATCTAGTCTCACGTCAATACTTGATGGCTGAACCATAGCTGGCTCATAGGGATCGATACCTACGCGGCCAGATTCAATTTCGGCCTTAATGTCTTTGTCAGATAACAGCACGCCTTCAAGATTACCGATTGTCCCGCTAGGCTGTGGCAACAGGTCAGAAATATCGAAAAACCAACGCGGGTATGGCGTAATGGCAGCGCGTAACCTTCCCAAGGTTGAGGCGCGGGTTCGATTCCCGCTACCCGCTCGCGTAACCTTAAGGTATGAAATTTAACTTGATCTTGCCACGCGCACTAAGCTCACTTGCCATTGCTGCTCTAGCATTTCTAGCACCAATATCTTCGGCCTCTGCTCATACTGAGTTGACTGGAACGTCGCCAAGCGCAGATTCAGATGTGAATGCTGCACAGGAGTTAATTTCAATCACATTTAGCGAACCACCACTTGTGGATGGCGCAGCAATTGTCGTTATGAATGAAGCAGGCGACATCCTGGATTCACCAGCTCCTGTGTTAGATGGTGCCAGCCTGACAATTCCATGGCCAGCTGATTTAACTCCGGGAAATGTAATTGTGCAGTGGCGCGCATCAGCTGATGATGGCCATGTTCAAAGTGGCGAATTTACATTTAATTACACCGCTGCTGCAGAGTCTGGTCCAGCTCCAACGGCTGTCGCAGTGCCTTCTACTTCAGCTGAACCAATAATGACTGAGTTAGCAAGCCCAATGCCTATTGCCATGCCCCTTGGTGCACCAGCCGAGGAATCAGGTCCAAACACTTTGGTTATGGGCGTTGCATTATTGGCTTTGGTGGGCTTAGTCGCCGCTGGACTTTACATGCGCCGGAGCAAGTAACTTTTCATGCCAAGAAGTGTTGCTCGCCTCGGGTTATTCCTGCTTGCAATAATTACTTTTTCAGTTGCTTCCATATATGGTGGTGCTGCCTGGGCACCCCCTATTGAAGGAATTCCCGATGCTGGTCAAGCAACTAACTGGATTCTACAATTTGCCATCTTGGCTCATGTCATTTTTGGATTGCGAGTATTTGGTTTACTAACTACTTGGACATTCCTTGCTCCGACATTTGGTGAAACCATTACGCGCGATGGTCGGGCTGCCGTTTTGCATGCCAGTGCTATTTCTGCCTTGTGGTCTGGCGCTGCGGTCATTGCGGCATTAACGACAATGGCAAACGTTTTGGGAGTGCCATTTAGATCTGTATTTGGGCAAGGATTCATTGGAACTTACTTAATGGCATTGCCGCCATCTCGCAGTTATATGATTACTGCCAGCATTGCACTTGGGATATCTGTTGCTGGAATATTTCTCGCCAGCTTGAACTCGATTGCTATCCTGGCAGCATTAGCCGGGGCTGGAATCGCAGCTCCGTTACTAAATAGTCACGCAGCATCGTTGGGTGATCACTCCCTTGCCTTAACTTCATCTGTTGCCCATGGGCTATCAATGAGCGCTTGGGTTGGTTGCCTATGGGCAATGTCTACGTTTGTTAAAGCTAAAGACCTTAAGGTAATTGCTCGATTTTCAATTTTGGCGGGTACGAGCGTTGCAGTTCTTGCTATTTCAGGAGTTGCCGCAACCTACGCCCGAATTGATTCAATCAGCGACTTGTGGCTTAGTCGCTATGGTCAATTAGTTGTAATCAAGGTTTTACTTTTTGCGACATTGATGGTGATAGCAGTCAAGATTCGAGCAAACCTAACTTCACGGGCTAATTTACCTGGATTCTTGGCAATGGAAGCAAGCTTCATGGCTATCGCAATTGGCGTTGGTGTTGCGCTTCATTCAACACCAATGAGTCGGACCTCAGCACCCTTAAATTCCGCAGGTGAAGAAATCTTGGGTTATCCATATCCACCTTTACCTAGTTTCAGTTCCGTAGTTTTTGGCTGGCATCCCGAATGGTTCATGCTAAGTGCCAGCTTGATTGCGGCAGCGCTTTATGCAATTGGCGTGATTCGCGTTAAGCAAAATCAAATTCGCTGGAGCTTGTTACGCACAATTTCGTTTATGTCTGGCATCGGCTTGGTGATTTGGACTACTTGCGCAGGAATAAGCAAGTATGCCCAAGTTTCATTTGAGTACCACATGATTCAACACATGGTGTTGTCTATGGTTGCGCCAATTTTTATTGCGCTTAGCACTCCGGTAACTTTGGCTCTTCGCGCTTTGCCAGCCCAAAGAGCACCAGATCATCGCAGTGCCCGGGAGTGGATCTTGGCAATTCTGCACAGTGGCTATTCCAAATTGATCACCCATCCACTTGTGGTTCTGGGAGTATTTACCTTTGGTTTGTATGGACTCTATTTCACTCCACTGTTTTCAACTTTGATGGCAAGTCATACGGGCCATATATTTATGGAGATTCACTTCTTTTTATCTGGCTTGTTGCTTTCCTACGTCGTGATTGGCGCCGACCCTAGTCCGCGCGAAGTTCCTTATTGGGCTCGCTTGATGATTGTGCTGGTAGGGCTTTCCCTTCATGCTTTTTTTGCAATCGCAATTATGCAATCCAGCGAACCAATAGGTGTCGATTGGTACATCCAGGTGCAGCCGCCATGGATTCCAAATTTATTAGCAGATACTACGGCCGGTGGAAGTGTGGCATGGGCGCTGGGAGAAGTGCCAACATTGGCGCTGTTGATTATCGTTGCCGTAATGTGGTCGCGAAATGACACCAGACTTGCCCGACAACTTGATCGATCTGCTGATCGCGACAATGACGCGGATTTAAAGGCCTATAACGAACAGTTGCGCAATATGAATGAACGTGAGTCGAATTAGCGAATAAATCGGTCGAGCTGGAATGGGTGTTCGGTTCTAAATGACTCAACTTGCGCTAGATCGATGTCTGCGTAAAGTACCTCTTCAGCAGTACCCGCTTCGGCAACAATTTCACCACGTGGACTAATCACCATGGAGTGCCCACCAAGCATGATCTTGCCATTTGGACCCACTTCATTACAAGCAATTACCCACGCTTGATTTTCAATGGCTCGAGCCTGATTCAGCACTCGCCAATGATTGATACGTGGCGTTGGCCAACCTGAAGATATCAAAATAGTTTCAACGCCTTGATCGGCCATCCCGCGAAATAATTCCGGGAACCGCAAGTCGTAACAGATTGCTAATCCAACATTTCCGATTGGTGTGTTTGGAACCGTGACAATGTCAGTGCCACGCTCCAACAACACAGCTTCGCCATGATCGAAACCGTATAGATGAATCTTGCGATAAAAAGTAACAACTTCACCAGCGGAGTTAATTAGTACTGCCGTGTTAGACATTCCACCATCGGGATGTGCCTCGACAAATGAGCCGCCATGTAACCAAAAGCCACCAGCTTTTGCAGCCTGTTGTAAGGCTTTAACTAATTCACCATCACGTGGCTGTGGACTAGATTCTAAGTCACGATAGTTAAAGGCTCCGATGTTCCAAAGCTCTGGCAAGATCGCTATTTCACATTTACCTTTTTGTTCTCCAACTAACTTTAAAACGCGAGCTTCGCGATCCGATTGGGATTCGCTATCACTGACATCGATCTGTAGAAGTGCGACACGGGTCATAAGTCGATCTTAACGATGAAGCAGAGGTGAGCTAGATGTCTAGTACTAGATCCTTACCAATTGATCGCGAAATACATGGATACATCACGCCGATAGCATCTTTATCTTCATCGCTCATTACTGAATCCAGATGGACAGGAGTGCCCTTAAGAACACGAACCTCACACGTTCCGCAAACACCTTCCCCACACGATGAGATTAAGGCGCCACCGTTCGCATTGATTGCATCAAGTAATGACTCGTCTTTTCCAACAGTGACTGTCTTGTGTGAACGACTCAAGGTAACTTCAAACGGCTCAGACTCACCTGCGTCACGATCAACTGCACTAAATCTCTCGAAATGCAATCGCTGGGCTGGAACCCGCTGGATCATTGCGTTCAGCAGCGGCTCGGGACCACATACATATACATGGCCTTC
>CANJRK010000042.1 GCA_947476765.1 Actinomycetota bacterium | reverse complement strand
TGCACCCTATCCACAAGAGCGTTGCGAGTGAGTGAATTTTCCGTCTCTTGCAGTCTTGTCTCGGCGATTGCCATTCCTAGTACCAACGTAACAATCGTTGCTGCAGCGGCAACGAAAACAATTGCAAACCTCCCATGATCCACTGCAGCGTCAGTTTCTGAATAATCGGAAGCTAATGCGTCGGTTAGGAGCGCATCAAGCGAAGCATCAATCCGCATTGGTACTACTTCGCAGTTTGGAAATTTGCTGCATATACAAAAGCGCGGCGTACCAGTACATGGAAATCCCCCACAGCAGGAATGCCCAACCAAATATGTGAGCTATCTGCCCGACTATGCCGTCAAATGTTCCCATCAAGATCAACGGCAGTGCGTACAGCAAGTTCATGGTCGCTGCCTTGCCTACGAAATGAACGGGTACACCGTTGTAGCCAAATTTTTTCAAATAGATTAGGAAGAGAAACATTATTAAGTCACGAGATAGCAACGCAATTACAACCCACGTGGGAATCAGATCCCGCATAAAGAGTGCGATCAACGCAGCCACAACATAGAGACGGTCTGCCAATGGATCGAGTAATTCGCCTAGTCGACTGAATTGGTTCAATCTTCGAGCTAGATAGCCATCCAACCAATCTGTGAATGAACTTATAACTAAAATCACCAAAGCTAGGCCATCATTTTTGGGTCCCACAATTAGCCAGAAAAAAACTGGTACGCCAAGTAATCGTGCTGCACTTAGTGCGTTGGGAACGGTCCAAATTCGGTAAGTCAATTGTTGGTTCACTTATTACCTCGTCGAGTCCTTACTCATTTTTGGCATATCTCAAGCCTACGGTTATCGTGCGCATTTCTATGCGATAACCTTTCTCGAGTAAGAAATTAAGCCCTGGTACTCCAACTGGCAGAGAGCGCGGTCTCAAACACCGTTCAGTGTGGGTTCGAATCCCACTCAGGGCACGTTAAAGCGTAGACAGCGATCCACGAATAGTGGCAATTTGGCCCAACAAGCCGTTAATAAATCGACCTGATTCCGGCGTACTTAACACTGCGGCTATCTCTATGGCTTCTGAAACAGCTACCCCGCTGTCGACTTCTGGTCGCCAAAGTAATTCAGCAATTCCAACGCGCACAATCGCTCGGTCTACGGCTGGCATGCGCTCCAGTGGCCAAGCCTGAGAGTAAGTTGCAATCACTTCGTCAATACGGTCAATGTTTGTCTCAACAAGTACTGCTAGTTCGATCGCATAATCGTTCACATCAGGATTTCGTTCAAATACGTCAGAGGTTGTTACGCCACGTTGCTCAGCCTCGAATAATGACTCGACAGCTCGTTGGCGTGCTTTAGTTCTAGTGCGCACTTAGTTAACTCGTCCTAGGTATGAACCGTCGCGAGTATCGACCTTGACTTTGGTATTTGATTCAATGAAAAGTGGAACTTTTATTTCCGCGCCGGTTTCTAAAGTTGCTGGCTTGCTGCCTGCACTTGAACGATCGCCCTGTAGGCCAGGCTCAGTGTAAGTGATCATAAGCTCAACGCTTGCTGGTAACTCCAAATATATTGGAGCATCATTGTGGATTGCTACCACGCCTTCTTGGTTTTCAAGCATGTACTTTGCACCATCGCCAACGATCGCATCCGACAAGGTGTACTGCTCGAATGTCTGAAGGTCCATGAACACCCAGCCGTCTCCATCTTTATAGAGGTACTGCATGTTGCGCTTATCTACATCAGCAGTCTCAACTGACACTCCTGCGTTAAAAGTTTTGTCTACAACTTTTCCGGAGAGGATGTTCTTCAACTTGGTGCGAACAAAAGCTGGACCCTTACCTGGCTTTACGTGCTGAAATTCAACAACGGTCCAAAGCTGCCCATCAATATTCAGGACTAGCCCATTCTTTAGATCATTTGTTGACGCCACGTGCACTCCTCGATTGCTGTTTAAAGTTCGATCAATTCATATGAAAACTGGGTGTAGTTGTCATGGCCTTGCGATGTGACAGCAACTGTGTCCTCGATTCGCACTCCACCACGTTCGGGTAGGTAGGCTCCAGGCTCAATAGTTATCACGGTGTTAGGAGCAATCTTACCTGTTTGAGTACGACTAAAAAACGGCTCCTCATGAATCTCAAGTCCCACACCGTGTCCAAGTCCATGCGTGAAAAACTCACGATAGCCCGACTCACTTAAAGAGTCATTCACAGATTGTTCAACTGCTGAAAATTTCACCGCGGAACTGATTTTGTCTCGGCCAGATTGCTGGGCCTGTGCTACAGCTTGATGCAACTCAATTTGCCATTCGGCTGGCTTTCCCATCACAAAAGTACGAGTACAGTCCGAATGATAGCCATCGACTTTGGCCCCAAAATCAATCTTTAGCAAATCTCCGGAACTCAATTCACGAGTTGTTGGCTCGTGGTGTGGGATGGCGCTATTTGGACCGCTAGCCACGATTGATGCGAACGCGATGTCATCAGCCCCGAGTTCACGCATTCGATTCTCAAGTAGATCTCGCAAGTGCCTCTCGGAAACGCCGATCTGAATTTTCGGTAAGGTGTCGTTAAGCGCCTGGGTAGATATTTGGCAGGCCAGCCTAATCAACTGCAATTCTGACTCATCTTTGATGCTTCTCAAGTGCTCGACTACACCATCAGTTGCCTGAAATGTAATCTTTGGATTTGCTTCTTTCAGGGCTTCGAGGGCATTTACCGAAATGTCATTGCCTTCCACGAGCATTTGGCTTTGCGATTTCCCAGCAAGAAGTAACTCCGAAAGGTTGCGACCTATCAAGATTTCTACATCACAAGTTTGGTTTGCACTTTGGATTTCATATCGAGAATCAGTTGCAAGTACTGCTGAATCTTTAGTCACCAAAAGTGCGCCGTTAGACCCAGTGAACCCACACAAATATCGCACATTGATTAAATTAGTTACATAGAGCGCTTGATCGTCTGCTAGCTCATTTTGCAGACGTTCAATGCGATGTGAAGTCACAACTTAGAAATTGCCTGCAGTGCAAGCAAATAGGACTGGGCACCAAATCCACTAATTGTTCCCAGCGCTAATCCAGATATTAAGGAAGTATGTCGGAATTCCTCGCGGGCAATCGGGTTACTTAAGTGCACTTCGATCAGCCCCGCAGTTAGCATTGCCGCAGCATCCCTAATCGCTACTGAATAGTGCGTAAAAGCGGCTGGATTCATGATCACAAAAGTTTTAGTCTCCGCGGCTTCATGTAACCAAGAGATTAAAGTTGACTCTTCGTTAGTTTGCCGAAAATCAACTTCCATATCTAGTGCTGTCGCAGCATCCACGCACAACTTTTCGATATCTTGCAGAGACAGAGAACCGTAAACATCAGGCTCTCTGGTTCCCAATCGATCCAGATTTGGACCATTTAGGATTAATACTTTTCGCATGCTAATCACTTTGCCCTAGTTTGTTGTAGGCCGCAATCAGCAACGCCGAGTCAGGGGCTTCCAGAATGCTGGGCCTAGCTACTTCATCAAGAATGATGAATCTAAGTTTTGCGCCGCGCGCTTTTTTATCAACTCGCATGGCTTCGTGCAGTTGATCAAACGTGCCCCTGTTATAGGTGGTAGGCAAACCAACACCGGCCAAAATGTCGCGATGACGAGCGACTATTCGAGGGTCCAATCGACCCGCCAGTTGAGCCAAGTTAGCTACGAACATCATTCCAACAGCAACTGCGTTACCGTGACGCCAGGTGTACCTTTCATTACGTTCTACCGCATGACCAAAGGTGTGGCCATAGTTAAGTATCTCTCTACCCGCACTTGTGCCTAAGGTTTCTCGCAGGTCATTTCCAACTACATCTGCCTTGACTTGAATCGCTCGACTAATTATCTCGGCCGAATGTTCCCAAAGTGGAGACTGCGCACCAGCGAGATCACTTTCTACCAAGTTAAGAATTTGTTCATCGCGGATAAATCCGCACTTAATGACTTCAGCCAGTCCACTTACGTAATCCTGAGTTGATTGCGAGTCAAGGAAATTCATATCGCAAAGTACTGCTATTGGCGAATGAATAGCTCCAACCAAGTTTTTGCCTTCGCTGGTATTGATTCCAGTCTTACCGCCCACCGCAGCGTCTACCATTGCCAGCAAAGTAGTTGGAATATGTAGAACTTTCACACCACGTAACCAAGTTGCCGCAACGAACCCCGCTAAATCTGTCGTGGCGCCGCCACCGATTGAAATTATCAGGTCATTTCGAGTGAATCCGGCTTTACCAAGAGCCATCCAGCAAAACTCAAGTACTGCTGCGGTCTTCGCATTTTCGGCATCAGGAACTTCGATTGCAATCGACTCAACTTCGGAAATTTGCAGTCTGATTTTCGCAGCATGATCTCGCATCGACTCTGGATGTATGACTGCGATTCGGGAAACGCCTGACAAGTAAGTGTCTATGTTGGACAAGATATTGCGGCCCACTACCACTTCGTAATTGTGCTCAGCATGTACTTCGATAACAGTCATCAGCCGACCTCTAACTTAGCTAAATCGTCTGTTATTGCCTGCACTACTTCGCTTGGAATAAGTTTTGAGGTATCGATAGCAATTGTTGCAACTTCCTTATAGAGCGGTTCTCTAGCAGTCATCAAATCCGCTAGCTGTCCGCGAACGTTGCCCAGCAAAAGTGGTCTATTTCGATTCATGCCCACGCGATCTACCGCTTGCGATAACCCAGCGATTAACCAGACAACTCTGGCCTTACTGACCTGGGCGCGCGTATCGTCATTTCCTAGGGATCCGCCACCTAGGGCTAATACGGCTGCATCAGTTTGCAAAAGTTCGCAAACCACATCATGTTCAAGTTTGCGAAAGACTGACTCTCCATCTTGGGTAAAGATGTCTGACACGCTTTTACCAGCTCGGCTTTCGATGACTTGATCGCTGTCAAAGAAGTCAACTTTTAGCTCCTGCGCGAGAAGTTTGCCAACTGTAGTTTTACCAGCACCTGGAACGCCAACCAACACAATGGGTGCCACAGCTAGATCCTTAAATGTGAGCGGTAGGACGCAATGTTTCGGGCAGTCTCGATCACGTGATCGCCACCAAATTTTTCTAATACCGCATCTGCCAATACCAATGCGACCATAGCTTCAGCTACTACACCAGACGCAGGCACTGCGCAGGCATCGCTTCGCTGTGAGATTGCTGTGGCGGCCTGGCCCGTTTCCACATCAACTGTTGCTAAGGCACGCGGCACCGTTGAGATTGGCTTCATTGCAGCACGAACTCGAATTGCCTCCCCAGTGCTCATTCCACCCTCAGTGCCACCACTTCGACTGGTATTGCGATGTAGTGATTCGCCATCAAGATAAATTTCATCATGTGCTTGTGAACCGCGGCGTCGCGCAGTTTCGAAGCCATCCCCAACTTCAACACCTTTTATAGCTTGAATGCCCATCAGCGCTGCTGCAAGCCGACTGTCAAGGCGGCGATCCCAGTGCACGTGCGATCCCAGGCCTACTGGCACACCATGTGCAACAACCTCAATGACTCCACCGAGTGTGTCACCGTCTGATTGAGCGGCCAAAATCTCTGCCTGCATAGCGGCACTTGCGGTTGGTGAAAAGCAGCGCACTGGATCATTGTCAATGGTTGCTAAATCTTGAAAATCTGGAATTTCAGTTGAGTCCGTAGCAACAGATCCGATGCTAACTACATGGCTAAGAACTGTGATGCCAGCTACCTGCTCCAAAAACTTTTTGGCTACTTCACCGAGAGCTACTCGCGCCGCAGTCTCACGCGCACTCGCCCGCTCTAAAATTGGACGCGCATCGTTGTGCGAATATTTTTGCATTCCAGCTAGGTCAGCATGGCCAGGTCGCGGTCTAGTTAAAGGTGCATTACGCGCCACATTTTCTAAACTGGCAGCATCTACCGGATCAGCGGACATTACGTCCTGCCATTTTGGCCATTCCGAATTGGCAATAGTTATCGCGATTGGGCCACCTTGCGTGAGGCCATGTCTGATGCCACCGGTAATTGTTACGGCGTCTTGTTCAAATTTCATCCGAGCGCCACGGCCAAATCCCAGGCGACGTCGAGCTAGCGCAGTATCGATGTCAGCCGTTGCAACTTCCACACCAGCGGGAAGTCCTTCTAGGATTGCGGACAGCGCAGGACCGTGGGATTCTCCAGCGGTCAACCAGCGCAACATGCCTCTAGTCTTTCACCTTTTGGGCGATAACACCGAATTGGCGACTTAGATTGCGCTTAATCCTCGGGTAAGAAGTTCCGAATTTAGTGCATCCCGCATTTTTGCTAGCGGAGCCACTTCACCTGTCATCAGATTTACTTGATGACCGGCTTGATGTAACAGCATTGATAATCCAGAGATAATCTGTCCCCCAGTAACTGACCAACATGCAGCTAATTGAGTTGGCCAGGGATCGTAAACGACATCTAAAAGCAATCCTTTTGGCCGAAACACCTGTTGCGCAATTTCATCTAACGCGCCAACTGGGGTGGTGTTGATAACTAGGTCGCTTTCCAGCCAAGTCGTTTCACTTAGCGTTTGAGCTTTCAACGTTACGTTCAACTCTGTTCCCATTGTCAGCATTCGCGTAAGGGCAGATTCATTTCGAGCCACAACAGAGATCTGCTTGGCTCCTAACCGATGTAGGGCAACCAAAGCGGAACGTGCTGTTGCACCGGAGCCAAATATGGTTGCCGTCGCAATCGTTTCGTGTCCCGCCTCCCGAACGGCATCTACAATTCCAAGTACGTCGGTGTTGTATCCGCGAAGTTCGTCACCAAAAACTAAAGTGTTGATAGCACCCGTTTGAATTGCAAGTTCGTCGCAGACTGAAGATAGCTTGAATGCAACCTCTTTCAACGGCATCGTTAGCGAAAGACCCAACCAATTCGCGTCTAAACCATTTACGAAATCAATAAGTTCAACCTCAGGTACGTCAATTGCATCGTAAGTATGTGGTAGACCAAGTGCTGCATACGCTGCGCGATGTAGAACCGGAGACAGCGAATGTGCAACTGGACTTCCTAGAACAGCTGCTCTCATTACCAACACGTCCCAGGATTTGCATCACAG